>NZ_JBFAAE010000018.1:0-12481 GCF_040639575.1 Streptosporangium sp. NPDC023825
GACCTACGACCTCAACCGGGTCCGGCTGAACTGGGAGGCCGCCTACGGCAAGGCCTACCAGGTCCAGACCTCCACGAACAACAGCACCTGGACCAGCATCCACTCCACCACCACGAGCGACGGCGGGGTCGACGACCTGACCGTCACCGGCACCGGCCGCTACGTCCGTGTCCACGGCACCCAGCGAGCCCTGCCCGCCTACGGCTACTCCCTGTGGGACCTCAACGTCTACGGCACCCCCGCCGGCGCGACGCCCACGCTGCTGTCCACCGGCAGGCCGGTCACGACCAGCAGCGTGGAGGAGGGCAACGGCCGGGTCGGTGCCTACGCCGTGGACGGCGACCCCGCCACCCGCTGGAGCAGCGCCTACAGCGACCCGCAGTGGATCACTGTCGACCTGGGGGCCACCCGCTCCATCAGCCGGGTCCGGCTGAACTGGGAGGCCGCCTACGGCAAGGCGTACCAGGTGCAGACCTCCACGAACAACAGCACCTGGACCAGCGTCCACTCCACCGTCTCCTCCGACGGCGGGGTGGACGACCTGACCGTCAGCGGCAGCGGGCGTTACGTGCGTGTGTACGGCACCCAACGCGCGCTGCCCGCCTACGGCTACTCGTTGTGGGACCTCGACGTCTACGGCAGCTGATCCCGTGGACCCGGAGCCGGACGGCACGTGACACCGCACCGGCTCGATGACGACGGAGACCTCGCGTGCACGCGAGGTCTCCGTTCGCGTTCCGGGAGTCCTCGGCCGAGGGGCGGGTGCCGTCGACCGGGGAAGACGGAGACCGGGGAAGACGAGGACCGGGAAATACGGGGACCGGGAAATACGGGGACCGGGGATGCGGGCGAAAGAGCGGGCGCCGGGAACCCGGCCGGAGGACCGGAAGATCGAGGACGCGGGCCGGAAAGCGGATGATCACGGTAGGGTTGCGGCCTATGCGGCTCTCCACGGTGTCCTTCCGATACTCGCGGCGCGGCCCCTGGGTCCTGCGGGACGTCGATCTCACACTCCGTCCCGGCTCCGTCATCGAGGTCACCGGCCGCAACGGCGCGGGAAAGTCGACGCTGCTACGCCTGATGGCGGGGTTCGTGCCCCCCTCCCGGGGCTCGATCTCCGACCGGCCGGGCGTCGTCGGTTACGCCCCCGACGTGTTCCCCGTGAACCAGCCGTTCACCGTCGCCGCCTACCTGGCCCACATGTCCAGGATCCGGGGCCTCTCCTCCGGCTCCGCCGCCGGGGACCTCGCGGGGCGGCTGAACGCGACCCACCTGCTGGAGCAGCCGCTCGGCGACCTGTCCAAGGGCAGCGCGCAGAAGGTGGGACTCATCCAGTCGCTGCTCGCCCCGCCGGACCTGCTCATCCTGGACGAACCCTTCGCCGGGCTCGACGAGCAGACCCGCGCCGAACTCCCCGTGATCATCGAGGAGATCGCCGCGCGCGGCGGGACCGTCGTGGTCAGCGACCACCAGAAGCAACTCCAGGACTTCCCCGGCGCCGAACACTGGCTCGTCGCGGACGGCGGCGTCGCCGTCGGCACCCGCGAGCCCTCGGCGCTTCCCACCCCGGTCCCCGGCTCCTCCCCGCGAGACGCCTCCGAAGCACCGCGACCCCTCCCCGGGGTCTCCCCGGACACCTCGCAGGAGCCCCTGCCGGCCCCCCGGCCCTCCCCGGAGGAGCCGTCCCGGCAGGTGGTCATCGAGGTGGTCGTGGACGCGGACGACGCCGACGAGGTGGAGCAGAAGCTCCGCGCCGACGGCTACCTCACCAGGCGGTCATCGTGATCCACCTCGTACGCTTCAAGCTCGCCGCCTACGCCCGGTCGCACCGGCTGCTCCAGCCGATGATCGGGCTCTTCGTGATGCTGCTCATCTTCTACTCCACGCTGACCCCGCCGGGCAAGGAACTGCCCGCGTACGCCGACTCGGCCGGGCTGCTGATCCTCGTCTTCGCCTGGGCCGCCCGGGGACTGCTCGACACCGAGCCCCCGACGCAGCGGCTGATCTCCATGACGGCCGCCGGGCGGCCCGGCCGCGAGATCGGGGCCGGGCTGCTCGCCGCGCTGGCCGTCACCCTCGGCATGGCGGCGATCGCGATCGGGTTCCCGCTGCTCCACGGCTTCGCGGCCATGCCCACCTCCGCCGACCTGGCGCTCGGTATCGTGCTGCACGTGCTCGGCGTGGGCGCGGGAACGGCCCTGGGCGCCCTGACCAGCCGCCCGATCCTGGCCTCCCCCGCCGTCTCGATGCTCGCCCTCTTCGGCGGCTATCTCGCCCTGCTGCTGATCAGCCTCACCCCGGTGGGCCGTCTCTCGGTGCCGATCATGCCCTGGATGCGGGCCGCCAACGCCGGCCTGCTCGACACCGTCGTGCTCCCCATCTCCGCCGCCACCCTCTTCTGGACCGCCGCGAGCCTCATCCTGTACGCGCGCCTGCGCCGTCTGAACCCCTGAACGGGGTGTCGCGAACGCCGGCCGATCGATGACGACGGGCGCTGGAGAACGGCTGGGGCCGCAAAGGTCACACGCCGATCGTGTCGCCGCCGGGGCCTGCGTCACACAGGCATGGGTGTCGTCGAACCACCGGACTCGCCGTGGTTCGACGACACCCACCCACTCGACAGCCGCACAGATCTCACCCGGATGAGCCGCCCGGGTGAAGGCCCGCCTCCGGGATCAGAAGGCGGGCGAGGCCGCGACCGGGCCGGCCGCCCAGTGGTTCGGGCCGGTCGGCCACGTCCGCGACGGCGCCTGCTGCTTGAGCATGCTCTCCTCGGGCGTGCCCACGGCGCAGCGCGTGCCGCGCGGCGGCACCTTCAGCGAGATCAGGTACTCGTCGAAGATGTCCGTCTGGCACTTGTCCTTGCCGTAGATGCGGTGTCCCCAGCCCTCGTATGTGAGCAACACCGCCTTGGACCCGAGCTGACGGGCCGCGTTGGCGGACCATATCCACGGGGTGGCCGGATCGTGCAGGGAATTCCCGAGCAGCAGCGGGGCGTCGCCCGTGTATCGCAATGCGTGCGGCGCGTTGGTGGTCGGGTAGTTCATGCAGATCGGCAGATCGTCGATCGGGTACGGGTGGTACCCCGTGTCGGGTGCGAGCCGATTGGAGACACGCATGAGTGCGGCGTACTCCGCGTAGTCACGCACCTTGAGGTTGTAGTCCTGGCAGAGGACCGCGGTCGGCAGATACGCGACGTCACCCTCCACGGGCTGCCGGCCGGGCAGCGGGGGCACCCACTCCGGCTGCGGCCCACCGTCCAACCAGTTGATCACCTCGCTCAGTATGTTCCAGGCCGGCCCCTCGGTGCCCAGCGCGGCGTTGTAGATGACCTGCAACTCGGTCATCGTCTGGCCCGTGCTCGGGTACTTCAGCTCACCGCGCCGCGCCTTCTCCCGCAGGCCCTTCCAGATCGCACGGATGTCACGCCCATGCAGGACGCAACTGGTGTCCTGCTCGCACCAGCCGACGAACTGGTCGAACGCGTCCTCGATGGCGAGCGCCTCGGTGGCCAGGAAGCCCGCGACGCCGAGGCTGTGGTCCATGTTGCTGTCGAGCCCGAGGGCCCGGACGCGACCGGGGAACAGCTCGGCGTACATCTGGCCGATCAGCGTGCCGTACGAGATCCCGTAGTAGGTGAGCTTCTCCTCGCCCAGGGCGGCGCGCAGCGCGTCCAGGTCACGGGCGACGTCGGCGGAATCGACGTGGTCGTACAGCGGACCGGTACGAGCGCGGCAGTCGGCGTGCAGCTTCTTGGTGAACGCGTTCCAGGCGTCGAAGTCGGCCTGGCTTCTCATGACGGTGTGCGGCATCCGGTTGTACACCGACGCCGAGCAGATCACCGGGTTGCTGCGCCCCACGCCCCGAGGGTCGAACCCGACGATGTCGAACCGTCGCTGCAGTTCCTCGGTGTAGGACCCGGGAGCGCCGTACACGGCCTCCACACCCGACCCGCCCGGACCGCCGGGATTGATCACCAGCGAACCGACCCGCGCGGCCGGATCCGTGGCCTTCCGCCGCGCGACGGCGATGTCGACCTTCGCCCCGCCCGGCTTCGACCAGTCGATGGGCACGCTCAGCGTGCCGCACTCGGCGGCGGGCTCCTCCTCACAGGGCGCCCAGACGATGGTTTGCGCCTTCAGGACTTCGGTGTCCGCGCTGGCCACCCCGACCGGTAAAACCGTCACCGTCGCCAGGAGGACGGCGAACCAAGAGGTTCTTCTTCGCACAATGCTCCAGTCTCTAGTCGATCTTCTGTCGTACCGGGCGACGGTAGCGGATCACCACATATTCGAAGGCACAAACAGGAGAGAATGTCAGCATTTCCTCTAAATGGGCATCTGATCCGATGGGGTTCGTGCCCCGTCATCGACGTGGCCGACGACACCGCCAAGCGGACGCGCGACCGGTGAAACAGGACCCGCCGGGTCCACCTCGCGGGAAGGCCCCTCGGGTCCCCTCACGAGCGCCTCGAAACCGAAAGGCCGCTCGTCGGCGAGGGCGACGGCCGATATCGCCCTGTACGTGCCCGGTGTGAGCGCGGGAACGGCCCCTTTGATCAGTCAGTATCGGTGGCTGTGTCCAAGGCGTACCGCAGGTAGAAGTCTGGTTTGGCAAGAAAGCGTCGCCAGTGATCGACCAGTTGGAGCTTTTCCCACTCTGTGGTGCGGGTGCCGTGGTCGCCGAGTTCGATGATCTGCGCACCGGGGAGGCTGGTGAGGATCGGCGAGTGGGTGGCGCAAATGATCTGCCCGCCCTCGTCCGCGACGCGGGCCATGAGGCCGACCAGGCGCACACATGAGGGAAACGAGAGGGCCGCCTCGGGTTCGTCCATGAGATAGAGCCCCGGCCCGGTCACCATGCGTTCTAGAACGGTGAAGAACCCTTCGCCGTGGGATTGCTCGGTGAGGTCTTCTTCCCAGAACCCGTACCGGCCGGAAACGTTCTGGCCGAGGTTGAAGAGAGTTTCGGCGCGGAGGAAGAACGCTCGGCGCTTGGTGCGAGGGCCGCGAAGAAGGCGGAGGCCGGTAGCCGTGAGTTCGGCGTCCATGACCTCCCCGAAGGGGGTGGCGGGTCCTGTGCTGGCGTATCGGGTGCCAGCCTTACCGCCTGCGGAATTGATGCCGCAGACGTCGGCGATCGCTTCCATGACGGTGGACTTCCCGGAGCCGTTCTCTCCGACCAGGAACGCCACTGAGGCGGTGAGATTCAAGCCGTGTTCGGAGAGGTGGCGGACGGGCGGCAAGGTGGCGGCCCGCCCTGGGGGAAGGTGACGGGTGCTCAGGCGGGTGAGGAGCACGCGCTATCGCCTTCCTGCGGGTTGGATCAGCCGGGCGGCGTGGGCGCGCACTGGGGCGGCGAGGGTTGGGTAGTCGCCGCTTCGGCCGGCGCGGTCGAGAATGTGCCCGGCGGCGGACAGTTGCGCCAGGCGACCGGTTGGGGTGTCGAAAAGGTCGGCGAACAGGTCGTGAACCTGGGCAGCGGTGGCGGGAACCAGGAGGCTGTGCAGGTAGAGCATGGCTGCTCCGTATCCGGCGGGAGCGTTACCCCAGTACTCCCAATCGAGCACCCACAGCCGAGGGTACGTCAGATTGGCCCAGTGCAGATCAGTCGGGATCGCGGCGCTGGCTGCTCACGTTCGTTCCCTACCTCGTGGGGCGACACTTGTTGGGATTACAGCTCATCACTGGATTGCAGTTCTGATCCTTCGGCGCGCACGGCCCGCATGAGTAGTTCGGTGCGCAGTTGTTGGACGGGCGGCAGTTGCTTTGCGGTCTACACGACGGGCTACAGTCTGGGCTGCACGGGTCCGGGTTGCATGGCTTACGCCGACCGAATGCTTCTCGTAGCTCGTCGGTGATCCGCGCGAACGCCTCGCTGGTGAGGATGTCCGCGGGGGGCGTCTCTTGAACGTTGCCTGCCGGAAGCCAGCGTGAGAACACGCACGGCCAGACTTCTCCTGTGGGCGAGATCGCCACCTGTCGGTCTCCGCAGTTGCCGCAGAGCTGCGCGACGCTAGGGCCATCTCGCCGGGTGCCGCGTCCGACTTCCCGGAGATCGTCGTAGCCGATTTCGGAAACGCCAAGACGTTCCAGTACGGCGATGCTCTGCTGGGTGCGCTGACCGTCGTTGACACCGATTACTCCCGCGCGAAGCGGGATGCCGAGGTCCTGTGCGCGGGCGATGTTCTTCGTCGTGACCTTGAGCGTGGGCCGCTTGGTGATCGCCTCGTGCCCATCGGGCTGGTCTGAGTAGTAGGAGGTGGCGAGTCGAACGCCCGGCAGTTGGAAGGTTTCCCACATGGCAGGGGTGACGTGAACGAGGTTCGTGTAGATCTCAACCTCCATGGACGCAACCAGGTACGGATGTCGAGAGCTGAGCTGATCACTCGCTACGGACGGACCTGATCATCTCCGAAGGAAACGGAGGCGGCTGGTACGCCGTACGACGCACCAGCATGTCGGCGTACGGGCTTGAGCACGGCCTGTGCGACGTCCGCTGCGGAGCGACCGTGGAGGAACCCGCCCGCAATCTGGAAGAGGAGACACGACTGGAAAACCAGCCCTGGCGACGCGGGCCGTTGATCCCGATGCCATAACCGGCGACCCAGACGGTCACCCGCGCGGAGCGGTGACCTCCCAGAGGGCGCTCACCGGCATGGCGCGCATGCGGTCGCCGAACGGGAGTGTCTGCGTCCCCGTATAGAGGACGATTCCCACCGCGAAGTCGTCGCCGAGGCGGGCCGCGAGGTGCCGCAGTCCCTTGAAGTCGTCCGGTCGCACCGTGGACGACGCCTTCACCTCTATGCCGACCACGCGCCCCTGGCGATTCTCCAGGACGGCGTCGACCTCCACCTTGTCCTTGGTCCGATAGTGGAACAGCTCCACGCGTTCGTCGGACCAGGTGAGCTGGCGGGCCAGCTCCATGAGGACGAAGCCCTCCAGGAGCGGGCCGAAGGCACCCTCGGGACGCACCAGGCTCCGGGAGTCGGCTCCCAGGAGGTTCGCCGCGATCCCGGAATCGACGAAGGCCATCTTGGGGGTCCCGATCGCGCGGCTGCCGAGGTTGCGTGACCAGGCGGGGATCCGCTTGATCAGGAAGACCTCCTCCAGCAGGCCGAGGTAGCGATGGACCGTGCTCGCGGAGAGCCCGATCCCGTTGCTCAGGGATCCGGGAACCAGCAACTGGCCCGACCGGGCGGCCAGCAGCCGGATCAGGGCACGCATCTCCGAGGTTCGCTCGATCTCGGCCAGCTGGTTCACGTCACGCGCGATGAGATCCGCGACGTACGAGTCGAGGAACCGCTCGCGTCTGCGGACGTTGGGACGCGAGACCGCCTCGGGAAACCCACCCCGGACCAGCCGTTCCGCGTACTCGGCGCGACCGATCTCGGAGGTGTGGTGAAGACTTTCGGGCTCGGTGAAGACGGTGTCCACGAATCCGTCGGCCGTGCCGTCGATCTCGCCCTGCGAGAAGGGCCACAGCTCGATGGTCTCCATCCGGCCGGGCAACGCGTCGGGAAGCCCCCGGAGCCCGAGCACGCGCGCCGAGCCGGTCAGCAGGTATCGGCCCGGCCTCGGATCGGTGTCCACCTGTTCCTTGATGGCGAGCAGCAGCTCGGGGGCTCGCTGGATCTCGTCGATGACCATGAGCTCGGGGAAGTCCACGAAACCGGCGGGGTCGGCGAGCGCGGCCTGGCGGGCGGCGGGGGTGTCGAGGTTGCGCCACTCTCCGGTGCGCTCCTTGGCGAGGAGCCGGACCAGAGTGCTCTTGCCGCACTGGCGTGCCCCGGTGACGAGGGTGACGCGGGTGTCGGCCAGTGCCTCCTCAACGAGCCTTTCCGCGCGTCGTGGAACGACCCTGCCGAGAGGAGTCTGTGAGCCGCTGACCATGGGACAAGCATGTCACAGCCCGGGTTCTGGTGACAGGATAGCCGCTGCTTTGCTGGTGGAATGGTCGCTGGTCTGATGGTGGATCAGTCGCCAGACGACTGACACGAGAGCCGCTGCTCTGGTGGTGGATTGGTCGCCCGGTCACTGACTGGACAGCCTCTGTTGACGTGCCGGGATGGTCGCTACCCGGTCGAAGTGGACGTGATCACACTCGGGGAACGCCGGGGGAACAGGCCAAAGAGACCACACGCCGAGCCGGTCGGCGTTGCGGCGGGAGGGTGGGACGGGCGAGGCGCCGCCTCGGGTGAGTGCCCCGCGGCGGCGGTCGGCGATGCGGCGGGAGCCCGGGACGGCCGGGGAGCGCCGCCCCGGGTGAGTGAGCCGGGGCGGCGGTCGGCGCCTCGGGGGCGCAGCCGTACAGCAGAAAGCCGTACGGCAGAAAGCTACTCGGCGGCGGCGAGCTGGCCGCAGGCGCCGTCGATCTCGCGGCCGCGGGTGTCGCGGACCGTCACCGGCACGCCGTGGTACTCCAGGCGCCGGACGAAGGCGCGCTCGTCCTCGGGGCGGGAGGCGGTCCACTTCGAACCGGGGGTCGGATTGAGCGGGATCAGGTTGACGTGCACCAGCTTGTTCTTGATCAGCTTGCCGAGCAGGTCGGCGCGCCACTCCTGGTCGTTGATGTCCTTGATCAGCGCGTACTCGATGGAGACCCGGCGCTTGGTCCTGGCCGCGTAGTCCCAGGCGGCGTCGAGGACCTCGGCGACCTTCCAGCGGGTGTTGATCGGCACCAGCGTGTCGCGGAGCTCGTCGTCGGGCGCGTGCAGCGAGAGGGCCAGCGTCACCGGCAGGCCCTCGGCGGCGAGCTTGCCGATCGCCGGGACCAGGCCGACCGTGGAGACGGTGACGCCGCGGGCGGAGATGCCCAGGCCGTCAGGGGCGGGCTCGACCATGCGGCGGACGGCGCCGATCACGGCCTTGTAGTTGGCCAGCGGCTCGCCCATGCCCATGAAGACCACGTTGCTGACCCGCCCGGGACCACCGGGGACGTCGCCGGCCGCGAGCGCACGGGCCCCGGCGACGACCTGCTCGACGATCTCGGCGGTGGTCATGTTACGGGTGAGACCCGCCTGGCCGGTGGCGCAGAACGGGCAGTTCATGCCGCATCCGGCCTGCGACGACACGCACATGGTCGTACGGTCGCTGTAGCGCATGAGGACCGACTCGACCAGCGCGCCGTCGAAGAGCCGCCACAGCGTCTTGCGGGTGGTGCCCGCGTCGGTGGTCATCTCCCTGACCGAGGTCAGCAGGCTGGGGAACAGCGCGGTGGCGAACTTCTCCCTGGCCGCGGCCGGCAGGTCCGTCATCAGCTCGGGATCGCCGTTGAACTTCTCGAAGTAGTGCCGGGAGAGCTGGTCGGCGCGGAACGGCTTCTCGCCCAGTTCGGCGACGACCGCCCGGCGCTCGGCCATGGTCAGGTCGGCCAGGTGGCGGGCGGGCTTGGCCCGGCGCGGCGCCACGAAGGTGAGCTGGCCGGGTACGGGGGTCCCGGACGGGCTGACGGTCGACAAGTCCAACGCCTTCTCTCAACGGTTACGCGAATGCTCGAAGCGGTGCCCGACAGTGATCTAGAGTCCGGAGGTATGGCGACAAACCGCCCCACGGGCCCCGCGGAACGGCGGGGAGACGGCGTCGAGGTCGTGTTCGCCGACGTCAACCCCTACGGAAGCCGCACCCTGGTGGTCGAACGCGACGAGACTTCCTCGGTAGCTTACCTGTGCGGGCCGGGGGGAACGGTGCACGGAGCCGTCTGGCTGGCCAACCACCGCCCGGCCCCGGACGGGATCGACCCGGACCGCCTGAACTCCGAACTGCCGCCGGTGGCCCCGAGGGCGAACACCCGCCACCCCGACGGCAGGGGGCCCCTGGGCGCGCTGCGATCGCTGTGGTTCGAGGAGGGCGACGGCGTCGCCCTGTACGAGAACGACGAGCTGCTCGCGGTCATTCCTGGATGGGCGGACATGGGCCGGGGAATGCCCGGCTACTCCCGCGACGCGCTGGGCGAGTCCCCGTTCGCCTGGTCGCTGGAGGAGGCCCACGAAGGTCTGGCCTCCCGGATCGCCAAGGCCCGCGCCTACTGGGAGTGGCGCGCGGGAGACGGCTCCTGGGCCACGTTCCAGCAGTTCGTGATGGGGCACCTGGACCGCAAGGTCGGCACCGCGGGCAGGTTCTGGGACGCGGGGGGCGAGCGGATGCCCGCGGTGGGCATCACCGAACGCCCCCCGGAGCGGGGCAGGGAGCACACGATCCTGTCCACGGTCGGGATGAGCTGCCAGCGGATGCCCACCGTCGAGCAGTACATCGACCGGCCGGACGCGTACGCCCGGGTGGAGCTCGCCGTCGCCTCCCCCGGCGACGCCCGCGACGCGGCCCGGCTGTTCCTGTGGCTGGGGCAGTATCCGTGGCACTCGGTCACCTGGCTGGGCCACGGTCACACCGCCAGGTGGTACCACCGGCCGGAGACCTTCCCGCTCGGCTCCGCCTACGGCGGCGTCATGATGCTGACCGGGCTGCCGGGGCTGCCCGACCTGTCGGGCTTCTCCTTCGGCGGCGACTCCGTGCAGTGGCTCTGGCTCGTCCCGATCACCCCGGACGAGCTGAACCTGGTCTCGGCCCAGGGCTACCGGGCGGTGCTCCCGCGCCTGTCCGCGACCCGGCTCACCAGGGCGGGATGACCGGGACCGCCCAGGCCGTACGGGAGTGCGGAAGCCGCCGTACGGGAGCGCGGGACGTCACGCGCGGGCGGAAGGCCCGGTGACGCGGGCCGGCGGTTCAGGTCAGCGGGGTGATGTCCGCGGAGTGACTCAGGGCAGCAGGATGATGTCCGCGGGGTGACTCAGGTCAGCAGGGTGAGCAGCACCCAGACCGGGATCAGCGCGGCCACCATGGAGTCGAGGCGGTCCATCATGCCCCCGTGGCCCGGAAGCACGCTGCCCATGTCCTTGACGCCGAGATCGCGTTTGATCACCGACTCGACCAGGTCGCCGAGCGTGGCGAAGACCACCACGACCGCGCCGATGAGGACGCCCTTCCAGATGTCGTCCTCCAGCAGCCACGCCACCAGCCAGCCGCCCACCGCCATGCAGGCCAGCGCCGACCCGGCGAAGCCCTCCCAGGTCTTCTTCGGGCTGATCACCGGGGACATCTTGTGCTTACCGAGGGAGATCCCGGCGAAATACCCGCCGATGTCGCTCGCGGCGGTGGTGGCGATGAAGACGACCACCCGGTCCGGGCCCTGGTCGGGATCGGCGAGCAGCAGCGCCACGAACCCGGCGAGCAGGGAGGGGTAGACGACGACCAGGATGGTCGCGGTGATGTCGCGGACGTAGTTCTCGGTGCCCTGGAACATCCGCCAGATCATCAGCACCAGCACGGTCATCGCGAAGACGCCGACCAGCCAGGCGGTCCCGCCCCAGGCGGAGCCGGTCACCTCGCCGCCCCAGTAGGCGCCGACCAGCATGGCGGTCATGCCCGCCAGGACCGGGACGAGCGGGACGTTGATGCCTCTGGCCTCGAACGACCGGACCAGCTCCGTCACGCCGATGCCCACAGCCGCGATCACCACGGCGAGGAAGAGCACCTTCACGAAATAGAGGGAGGCGATGATGACCGCCGCCAGGGCGAGCCCCACCGCCACTGCGACGGGGAGATTCCGGCCGGTACGGCTACTGCCCGCCACGGGTTCCACAGGGGGTCCTACTTTCATACCTGCACAAAATCCTTGTCCCGTACGGACAACGGCCCGCACGGGACAAGGATCATGGTTCAGACTTCGAGCAGCTCGGCTTCCTTGTGCTTGAGCAGCTCGTCGATCTTGGCGACATGCTTCTGGGTGAGGTCGTCGAGCTCCTTCTCCGCCCGGCGCACCTCGTCCTCACCGGCCTCGCCATCCTTGATCAGCTTGTCCAGGGTCTCCTTGGCGTTGCGACGGATGTTGCGAATGGAGACCTTGGAGTGCTCCGCCTTGTTCCGGGCGACCTTGATGTACTCCTTGCGGCGCTCCTCCGACAACTCGGGGAAGGCCACGCGGATCACCGCTCCGTCGTTACCGGGGTTCACACCGAGGTCCGAGTTGCGGATCGCCTTCTCGATCGCGGCCATCGAGCTCTTGTCGAAAGGCTGGATGATGACCATGCGCGCCTCGGGCACGTGGAACGAGGCGAGTTGCTGAATGGGGGTGGGTGTCCCGTAGTACTCAGCGCTGATCTTGTTGAACATCGACGGGGTGATACGACCTGTGCGGATGCCCGCGAAGTCGTCCTTCGCCACCGACACGGCCTTGTCCATCTTTTCCTCGGCTTCGAGGAGGGTTTCGTCGATCACAGCGGCTCCCTGTCTTCTCGGTCACTCCCCATCCTCACGCACTTCGCGGGACGCCATCACGCCGGAGGCCCACCCTGGACCGCCACGGTCGCGTACCGCTCAGCTCGCTACGTCAGGTTCGCACCCTGTTCTGTGGTCGCTCACCGCTCCTCACGCGCTTCGCGGGACGCTCCTACCTCGCGTACCACTCCGCTCGCTACGTCGGGCTC
>NZ_JBFAAE010000018.1:12581-142867 GCF_040639575.1 Streptosporangium sp. NPDC023825
GCTCCCTGTCCTGTGGTCGCTCACCGCTCCTCACGCGCTTCGCGGGACGCTCCTACCTCGCGTACCACTCCGCTCGCTACGTCGGGCTCGCTCCCTGTCCTGTGGTCGCTCACCGCTCCTCACGCGCTTCGCGGGACGCTCCTACCTCGCGTACCACTCCGCTCGCTACGTCGGGCTCGCTCCCGTTGCCGTACCGGCCCCGTCGCCGTTCCGGCTTCGTCACCGTGCCGGGCTCACCAGCGTGCCGATCTTCTCACCGCGCACCGCCCGCAGGATGTTGCCCTCGCCCATGAGGTCGAAGACCACGATGGGCAGGCTGTTGTCCATGCACAGGCTGATGGCGGTGGCGTCCATGACTCCGAGGCCCCGGGTCAGCACCTCACCATATTCGAGATGGTCGAACCGGACGGCGTCGGGGTTCTTGCGGGGGTCGGCGTCGTAGACACCGTCCACCTGGGTGCCCTTGAGCAGCGCCTCGGCGCCGATCTCCAGCGCTCGCTGCGCGGCGCAGGTGTCGGTGGAGAAGAACGGCGAGCCGAGCCCCGCCCCGAAGATGACCACGCGCCCCTTCTCCAGGTGGCGGATGGCACGGCGGGGCAGGAACGGCTCGGCGACCTGCTGCATGGTGATCGCCGTCTGGACCCGGGTGTCGATGCCCCGCTTCTCCAGGAAGTCCTGGAGGGCGAGGCAGTTGATGACCGTGCCGAGCATGCCCATGTAGTCGGCCCTCGCGCGGTCCATGCCGCGCTCGGACAGGGCGGCGCCGCGGAACATGTTTCCGCCGCCCACCACGACCGAGACCTGGACGCCACCGCGGACGGCCTCGGCGATCGAGTCGGCGAGGTGGCCCACGACACCTGGGTCGATGCCCAGCGGCTCGCCGCCGGCGAACGCCTCACCGGACAGCTTCAACATCACCCGCTTCCAGCGAAGCGGGTCCGAGTACGAAGAAACCGCCGGCGTAGCGGGTCCTGGGTTCTCCTGCACGGCGGCGGCCTCCTCGTTTGGTGCTCTGCTTGAAGAGCGGATGTCAGGGATTAGGCCTGGCCGACCTTGAAGCGGACGAAGGCCTGGACCTTGACACCATTCTCGTCCGCGAACTTCGCGACCGACTTCTTGTTGTCCTTGACGAAGGACTGCTCAAGGAGGGTGAAGTCCTTGTACCAGCCGTTGATCCGGCCATCAACGATCTTGCCGATGGCGGCCTCGGGCTTGCCCTCCTCGCGGGTCATCTCCTCGAAGAGCGCGCGCTCCTTCTCGACGACGTCGGCCGGGACCTCGGCGGGGCTGAGGTACTTCGGGGCCATCGCGGCGGCGTGCTGCGCGATGTCCTTGGCGACGTCGGCGTTCGGGGAGTCGAGCTGCACGAGCACGCCGACCGCCGGGGGAAGCTGGGGGTCGGTCTTGTGCATGTAGGCGCCGATGAAGCCGCCCTCGAGCACCGCGAACCTGCGGATCTCGATCTTCTCACCGAGCGCGGCGTTGGCCTCGTCCAGGTGCGTCTTGACGCTCTTGCCGGCGAGCTCGGAGTCGAGCAGCGAGGGCACGTCGGACGGCTTGGTGGCCAGGATGTGGTCGACCACCTGGCCCGCGAGCTCCTGGAAACGCTCGCCCTTGGCGACGAAGTCGGTCTCGCAGTTGAGCTCCAGCAGCGCGGCGGCGGACTCGCCCTCCTGCTTCAGGGCGACCAGGCCGTTGGAGGCGGTACGGGCCTCACGCTTGCCGACGTCCTTGGCGCCCTTGAGGCGGAGGATCTCGACCGCGCGGTCGAAGTCACCCTCGGAGGACTCGAGAGCCTTCTTGCAGTCCATCATGCCGGCGGCGGTCAGCTCACGAAGCCGCTTGACGTCGGCCATGTTCACGGAAGCCATTGTCTTTTCCTCGTGGGAATCGTCGTGGATCGGGTGGGTGCCCCCGACTGAGCGGCACCCACCCGGAAGGGTCTTGCGGGTCGCACGGCCGGGGCCGTACGAAAGTGACCTAGGCCTGCTTCTCGGTCTTCTCGGCGGACTCGTCCTCGGCGGCGGGAGCGTCCGTCGCCTCGGCGGGGGCCTCGGCGGTCTCGGTCTCCGTGACCTCGGCCTCGGCGGGGGCCTCGGCGGTCTCGGCCTCGGCGGCCGGAGCGCTGTCGGCGCTGCCCGCGAGCAGCTCCTGCTCCCACTCGGCCAGCGGCTCGGCGCCACCGGCGACGGCCGGCTTGTCGTCGCCGCGGTTGGCGCCGGCGCGGGCCATGAGACCGGCGGCGACGGCGTCGGCGACGACGCGGGTCAGCAGGCCGACGGCGCGGATGGCGTCGTCGTTACCCGGGATCGGGTAGTCGACCTCGTCGGGGTCGCAGTTGGTGTCGAGGATGGCCACCACCGGGATGTGAAGCTTGCGGGCCTCGCTGATCCCGATGTGCTCCTTCTTGGTGTCGACGACCCACACGGCGCTGGGGATCCGGGACATGTCGCGGATACCGCCGAGGGTGCGCTCGAGCTTCTCCTTCTCGCGGCGGCGCATGAGGAGCTCCTTCTTCGTGAGCCCCGAGGCGGCCACGTTGTCGAAGTCGAGCTCCTCCAGCTCCTTCAGGCGCTGGAGCCTCTTGTGCACGGTGGAGAAGTTGGTGAGCATGCCACCCAGCCAGCGCTGGTTGACGTACGGCATGCCGACGCGGGCGGCCTGCTCGGCGATGGCCTCCTGGGCCTGCTTCTTCGTGCCGATGAACATGATCGTGCCGCCGTGCGCGACGGTCTCCTTGACGAAGTCGTAGGCCCTGTCGATGAAGGCCAGCGACTTCTGAAGGTCGATGATGTAGATGCCGTTGCGCTCGGTGAAGATGAAGCGCTTCATCTTCGGGTTCCAGCGACGGGTCTGGTGGCCGAAGTGCACGCCGCTTTCCAGCAGCTGTCGCATGGTGACGACGGGGGTGGACATTGATTGTCCTCCAGATCGGGGCGCCCATCTCTGGGCGCTGTTCTCGGTTGGACGCGACAGCCTGCGGCTGTCGCCCTGATGCCCCGAACAGGATCCAGCCGGGCTCTCGCCCGGACCGAGGGACCCCGGTTCTTGACGGGGCATGCGAAGTCGGCCCATGACTCACAGGCCTCCAAAAGTGTACCCGCAACCGCGCCTCTTCCCGACCTTCGGGCGTCAGGTGATCCTTACCCGTCGCGTGGAAGGCCGTGCGGCCGGCGCTGGGCGCGGGGGAAGAGGCTGACCTGCGCCTCGGAGATCCGGGCACCGGGCGGGGCGTCCTCCCTGCCCCTGACGGCGGTCTTGTAGGGGGCGAGCAGTTCGTCGATCCGCTCGCTCAGCACCCTCAGCTCCTCGGCGTCGACCAGCAGGACGGCGCGGCTGAACAGCGCGGCCTCGCGCCACTCGCGTGACTCCCGCTCGAGGTTCTCCATCGCCCTGTTCACCTCGTCCGCAGCCTGCTCCAGCAACGCCTTGATCAGGAACTCCTTGGCGCCGCGCACGTCCGGGCCGTCGTCCGGATCGGGACTGACGCTGAGGCCCACGGCGCTGGAGCGCCAGAGCCGCTCCCTGCCGTCACCGCGCGCGGGCGCGTCCTCGACGAAGCCGTACTTGGCGAGCATGCGCAGGTGGTAGCTGGCCGCGCTGGGCGTGACCCCGACGACCTCGGCGGCCTCGGTCGCGGTGCAGGGCCCCTCGGCCTGGAGCCGGTTCAGGATCGCGAGCCGCGCGGGGTGCGCCAGCGCGCGCATCGCCGTGGGATCGGTGAGGGACTTCCGCCTCGGTGCCTCGGTCATGTGCAGACCGTACCCACTCCATGTGTGAAGCGTTGCCTTCATAACTATGAAGGGTTATCTTCACAGTTATGAAGCATTCCCTTCAAAGTTTTCTGAAGCCGACAGGAGACGGATCCCCATGACCTCCGCGACTTCCGGGTCCTCCGCGACCGGGCCGGTGCCCCTCAGGAAGCAGCGCGACTACCGTTTCCTGCTCTCCGCCCGTGCCGTCACCGAGACCGGCACCGAGGTCTCCCGGCTGGCGGTGCCGCTGACCGCCGCCGTCCTGCTCGGCGCCTCCCCGACCCAGATGGGCATGCTCACCGCCGCGACCTCGCTGCCCTATCTGCTGATCGGGCTCCAGGCGGGTGCCCTCGCCGACAGGCTGAGGCGGCACCGGCCGGTCATGGTCGCCTGCGACACGGTCTCGGCCCTCGCCATGGTCACGATCCCGGCCGCCTGGATCACCGGGCTGCTCAGCGTGCCGTGGCTGATCGCGGTGGCGTTCGTCGTCGGCACCTGCTCGGTGATCTTCCGCGCGGTCAACTTCCCGCACCTGGTCACGGTGATCCACGAGAACCAGCGGACCGAGGCGCTCGCGGGCTTCCAGTCGGCCTTCGCCGTGGCGACCGTCGCGGGACCGGGTCTGGCCGGGCTGCTCGTCCACCTGATCACGGCACCGTTCGCGATCCTGGTCGACGCGGTGTCTTTCCTGGCCTCGGCGTTCCTGATCAGGTCGATCAAGGCGCCGGAGAACCACACGCCCGCTCCTCCGCGCGGCATGTGGACCGAGATCCGCGAGGGGCTGGGCACTGTGGCCGGGCACCCGGTGCTCCGCGCGCTCTGCGCCGCCGGGGTCACGATCAATTTCTTCGGCAGCGTGTACATGGCGCTGTTCGTGATCTACGCGCTCACCGTCGTCGGCCTGCCCGCGGGGCTGGTCGGCGCGATCACCGCCTTCTTCGGCGTCGGCGGCCTGCTCGGCGCGGCCCTCGTCCCGCGCCTGACCCGGCGGTTCGGCGAGAACCGGATACTGGCCTGTTCCGTGCTGCTCTTCCCCGTCGACTTCGTGGTCGCCGCGCTCGCCTCGGGGCCGGTGTGGCGCAGCTTCCTGTCCCTGGCCGCCAGCGCGGCGATCTCCGGCACGGCCGTCGTGGCCTTCTCCGTCTGCATGGGCGCCATCACCCTGCGCGAGACCCCCGCCGAGCTGCGCGGCCGGGTCAGCGCCACGCAGTCGTTCATGATCCAGGGTGTCGTCACCCTCGGTGGTCTCGCGGGCGGCCTGGCCGGCGAGCTGCTCGGGTTGCGCCCGGTGTTCTGGATCTCCGCGGCCGGAGTCCTGACCACGATCGCGTGGATCTGGCTCTCTCCCCTGCGCCACTCCCCATCCCCGCCACTCCCCATCCCCGCCACCCCGAACCCGATGACTCCGCCCGGCCCCGACGCCCCCGCCCCTGATGATGACCTCACCCGAACCCGATGACCTCGCGACGAGCGGCTCCTGCCCGTACGGACACGTCGGCCACGGGTGGGCTCACGCCGCGGGTACGTCCGCGGCCAGGCTGTTCGCGGGGGTCTCCCGCGAGAGGGCGTTCGCGGGAGACCGTTCGGGAGAGACCGTTCGCGGGAGACCGTTCGGGACGTTCGGGAAAGGGCGCTCGGGAGAGGACCGCCGGGAGATGGTCACCGGAAGAAGGCAGTCAAGAAAGGGTCGCCGGGAGAGGGCACCCGGGAAGGGGCGCTCGGGAGAGGGCGGCCGGGAGCGAGCGGTCAAGAGAGGGACCGGGATCCGGGATCGGGAGAGGCCCTTCGGGAACGGCCGTGGAAGGGATTCACCACCAGGCGGGCGGGTGCTCGCCCCGCCGCGGGGGCGGGCTCGACCAGTACGGTGACACGCCGTCGACGGTGCCGGGCGGCCTGAGGTAGGTCAGGCGGCCGAAGGCGCTGTCCATCTCCTCGATCATGCCGGTGACGTCAGGCTCCGGCGTGGCCGCTCCGCCGACCCGGCCGAGACCGTCCAGCCACCGCGCGGTCCCGGCCAGGGAGAGCTCCACTCTCCAGGATCCCCCCTCGGTGGATCGGCGGAGCAGGGCGGCCATGGCTCCGAAGGCGGCCAGATGGCCGGTGGCGTGGTCGAGGACCTGGGCGGGCAGCGGGCGGGGCCGCGACCCGTCGCCGCCCTCATGGGCGATACCGGACACCATCTGCACCAGGCTGTCGAACCCACGCCTGCCCGCCCACGGCCCCCGCTCGCCGTACGCCGAGACATCGACGCACACGATTCCCGGCCTGATCCCGGCCAGCTCCCGGGGACCGAACCCCAGCGCTTCGAGGGCGCCCGGCCGGTAGGACTGCACGAGCACATCGACCTGCGCCACCAGGTCGCGCAGCGCGGCACTCCCGGCCGGAGTCCTCAGATCGAGGTGGCAGGACCGCTTGCCGAACGCGGTGCCGATCACCGGCCCCGGAACCTCGGGAAGGTGCCGGGATCCCACCCTGAGCACCTGGGCCCCGTGGGCGGCCAGCGTGCGGGTCGCCACCGGCCCGGCGATCACCCTGGTCAGGTCGAGTACCCGTACCCCGTCGAGCACCCGCCCTCCCTCGCCTCTCGGAGCACCGGTCCTCGGAGCACCGGACTCGCCGATCCGGGTCAGATGAACGAGCGGCGACGCGGCGACCGCCCGCGACTGAGGGTGCTCACGCCATCCGGCGCGGTCGCGCATGGCCGCCGCGCATCCTCCCGCGGCCGTCACCGCCTCCTCGACCTCGATGGCGGTACGCCCCGCGCAGGCGCGTTCGACGGCGTCCCCGCCCGTACCGGCGGGCAGTCCCAGCGCCGTGAGGACCGCGTCACGGTGGTGGTCGAAATTGCAGTGCAGCCGCACCCAGCCGTCGGCGGTGCGGTAGTCACCGGAGAGGGGAGCCCAGAGATCCACGGCGATTCCGTCGATCCTGAAGTGGCGCTCGTCCAGGAAGGCGATCGCCGCCTCCCGCACGTCCACCGCGGCCCGGCTCCCGCTTCCTTTGATCGCCGCGGCCGCCGCGGTGGCGGCCCCGACGGCGACGGCGGCCGCGGTGCCCACCCGGAAGACGGAGGGCAGCACCGGATCGTCCCCGCTCACCCTGACCGGCGGCAGCTCGACGCCCGCCTCGGCCGCCAGCCCGCGGATAAGCTCTTCGACCACGCGATCCTCACTCGTACACGACGTTCCGGGCTCTCCCCGCTCGTCCGACGTTCCCAAACTCACCCTCGCTCATACGGCGTTCCCAAGCTCGCCCTCGCTCGCCCGACGTTTCCCGGCTCGCCCTCGCTCGCCCGATGTTTCCCGGCTCGCCCCGCTCATACGACGTTTCCCGGCTCTCCCTGCCCAGCCGGTCTTTCCGGGCCAGCCCATCCCACACGACATGCCAGGACTCTCATCGCTCGCATGACGCTCTGGGACCCTCTTCGTCCCCGTCCCCGTCCTCAGCCACATCCTCGATCACCTATCCACAGAATCCCGTTCGGCCCATACCCGGTCCATCGCGGGACTTCATGCTCACGGGCATGAAGTCCGTCCACACCGTGGGGCTGCGAGCCCTGTTGTGCTCACTGATCCTGGCCACACCGGCGGCGGGCACCCGTCACGCGGCCGCCCTCGCCCACCCCACCGGCGTGACCGGCCGCGCGTACGGCGTGACGGTTTCCACGACCACCCCCGCGTCCGCCCGCACGGGTGCGCGCGGCCCGGCGATGACGGCGCGTCCGGCCGGGGCACCCGCCCCCTCCTTTCACAGGGAACCGCCCCACGGGGAACGACCCCCCAGGGAACCGCTCCACGGGGAACGACCCCACTGGGAATGGCCGCTCGCCGGACGGCCGCGGGTGCTCAGGGGCTTCGCACCACCGGCGCAGCCGTGGCTGGCCGGTCACCGGGGCACCGACCTCTCCGCGTCCCCCGGAGCCGAGGTGCGGGCCGCGGGAGCGGGAACAGTCGGCTACGCCGGGCCGCTCGCGGACCGGGGCGTGGTGACCGTGCTCCACCCCGGTGGCCTGCGGACGACCTACCTTCCCGTCCAGCCCTCGGTGCGGCGCGGGCAGGCGGTGGCCACCGGCGAGGTGATCGGCACCCTCCAGGACGTCCCTGGGCACTGTCCCGTCGCCTGCCTGCACTGGGGCCTGCTCCGCGACCGTGCCTACCTCGACCCTCTGCTCCTCCTCGGTCATGGCCAGGTCCGCCTTCTTCCCCTGTGGCCCGCTCCGGCCTCGCGGCCCGCTTCGTAGGCTGCTCTGGACCCCTGGTCCGAGTCTTCGGCTCGGGCCGTCTCGAATCTTCGGCTCGGGCCGTCTCGAATCTTCGGCCGGGCTGTTTCGAATCTTCGGCCTGGGCCGTCTCGACTCCTTGAGATCGACCGACGACCGTCCCTCGCGGCCCGAGAACGGGCTATCCGCCTGGAGGGCGGTCGGGGCGGAGGCGCCAGCCCCGGGAGACACGTTCGACGTAGCCCGCGGCCGCCAGGCCGCCGAGGCAGGCGAGCACGGTCTCCAGGTCGACCCCCGCGGCGACGGCTATCGTCGCGGGGCCCACGCCGATCCGGGTGGGCATGGCCTCGACGACCTTCCGGGTCTCCGGATCGAGCCGGTCGCGAGGAAGCATCGGACCGCGCGGCTCGGGGGCCAGGTCGGTGCCCATCGTCCCGGCGAGTTCGATCACCTCCTCGGGACCGGTGACGCAGATGGCTCTGCCCTGGCGGATCAGCCGATGGCACCCCGCCGAGAACTCCGAGGTCACCGGGCCCGGCATCGCGGCCAGGTGGCGGTTGAGCGCGATCGCGTGCCCGGCTGTGTTGAGCGCTCCGCTCCGCACGGCCGCCTCGACGACCACGGTGCCCCTGGACAAAGCCGCGATGACACGGTTTCTGATCAGGAACCTCGGCCGGGTCGGGTGCGCGCCCATGGGGCACTCACTGACCAGCACCCCCCGCTCCCGGATGGCGGCGAACAACTGCTGGTGCGCGCTGGGATAGGCGACATCGGCGCCACAGGCCAGCACGGCGACGGTCGGCCCCTCGCAGGCGAGGGCGCCCCGGTGAGCGGCGCCGTCGATGCCGTAAGCGCCACCGGAGACGATACCCCACCCCCTCTCGCTCAGCCCTGCCCCGAGCTCCGCCGCCACGTGCGTGCCGTACGGCGTGGCGGCTCGGGAACCGACGACCGCGACGGATCTGAGACAGGAGAACCGCAGGTCGGCGTCGCCGTGGAGCCAGAGAGCATGGGGTCGGGAGTCTCCCAGGTCGTCCAGCTGGGTCGGCCATTCCGGATCGCCGGGAACCACCAGCCTCGCCCCTATCCGCTCGCCCTCGGCCAGGTCACGCACGGGGTCGGCCGTCTTCGACCGGGCCGCCCAGGAGGTGACCATCCGGTCCAGCCTGGCCGCGAGCCGCCCGTCCCTCGCGGCCTCCGAACCGTTGTCCGCTCCAGCCCGGCCGGGATTTCCGGCCGGGCGGCCGTGCGTTTCGGCGAACCATCGGGTGAGATCCGCGTCCGCGGAACCCCTCCGGGCCAGGGCGACGGCGGCCTCGGGACCGCGCAGGGCGACGAGAGCCCCCATCACGGTGTCGCCCGGCTCGGCCAGGCGCATCAGGGTGAGCCGTGCGAGCCTGTCGCTCATCGTTCCTCCCCCAGCCACAGCCCCAGCGCGGAGTTGGTCTCGTGGAGCTCCGGCCGGTCCTTGCCCGCGAGGTCGGCCAGCGTCCAGGCCACCTTGATGATCCGGTCGAGGCCCCGGGCGCTCAACCGGCCGCTGTCGAGATGCCCGAGCAGCGGCGACATCGCCGCGGGCGGCGGCCGGTATTCGGTGTGGAGGGCTCGGGCGGGCACCTCCGCGTTGCACCGCCACGGCGTGTTCGCGAACCTTTTGGCGGCCCGCTCACGCGCGAGCAGCACCCGCTCGGCCACCACCCCGCTCGACTCGATGAACCGGCGGTCGGCGAGGAGCTCGCGCCGGGTCGAACGGAACAGGCCGACCTTGACGTCCACCCGGTCGAGCAGCGGGCCGGAGAGCCTCGCGAGATAGCGGCGGCGGGCCGCGGGAGCGCACGTGCACGGGTCCTCCGGGGTGGAGGGCCGCGCGCAGGGGCATCTGTTGGCCGCCAGCACCAGCATGAACCTGGCGGGGAAGGTCACCGACGCCAACGCCCTGGAGATCGTCACCCGCCCCGATTCGAGCGGCTGCCTGAGCGCGTCGAGGACGGTCGTCGAGAACTCGGGCGCCTCGTCCAGGAAGAGCACTCCCCGGTGGGCCAGTGAGACCGCCCCCGGACGGATCATCCCGCTGCCCCCGCCGATGACGGACGCGACGGTCGCGGTGTGGTGGGGCGCCACGAACGGCGGGCGGACCAGCAGGGGGCGGTCCCTGGGCAGCACACCGGCGACCGAGTGGATGGCGGTCACCTCCAGGGCCTGGTCCCTCTCCAGGGCGGGGAGCAGGGTCGGCAGCCGCTCGGCGAGCATGGTCTTCCCGGTGCCGGGGGGACCGAGCATCCAGAGGTTGTGTCCTCCCGCGGCGCAGATCTCCAGCGCGCGACGGGCGAGCGGCTGTCCCGCGACGTCTCCCAGATCGGGAGCGTCGTCCGGGCCGTCCCCGGCATCGTGAGCGCCTCCGGGGCCGGCCTCCCCGGGAAATCCCGGTGGAAGGGGGCACGCGCCCCCCATGCCGCGATCGCCGGCACCGGCACCCGGCTCTCCCCCACCGGCTTCCTCGCCCCCTCCTAAACCACCTCCTCCTAAACCGGGCCCTCCGGAACCGGCCCCTCCAGGACCGGGCCCTCCGGAACCCGGCGGAAGGCCTTCCGCCGGGTCGTCGCTCCGCAACCAGCGCACCAGGGCGCCCAGCGTGGTCGCGGGCACCACGCTCACCCCCGGCACGAGACCGGCCTCGGCGGCGTTACGGGCGGGGACGACGACGGTGTGGGCACCGGCGGCGACGGCCGCCAGGACGGCGGGGAGCACGCCCCGCACCGGCCTCACCGAGCCGTCCAGGCCCAGCTCTCCCAGGAAGATCGGCTCGGCGACCCTGGCGGCGGGCACGAACCCGGCCGCCGCGAGCAGGGCCATGGCGATCGCGACGTCGAACAGGCTGCCGCGCTTGGGCAGGCTGGCGGGAAACAGGCTGACCGTGATCCGGGCGTCGGGCCAGGCGTAGCGGCTGTTGACCAGGGCGGAACGGACCCGGTCCCGGGCCTCGCTCAGCGCGGTGTCGAGCATGCCGATGAGGTGAAGGCCCGCCACGCCGCTGCCTACATCGGCCTCGACCTCGACGAGACGGCCGGTCACCCCGACCAGGGCGACGCAGCGCGTGCGTGCGACGGCCACTCACCCCACCCCCCGCGGAGAGCGAACGATCCACGACAGGCCGGGAGACGTCGGCACACCGGGGAACCTCGACACACCGGGAAACATCAGCACACCCCCCGCTCGTGGCGGATGGCGAAATCCCCGGCGAACCGCTCCAGGGCGACGACGTCGACGCGGATCGCGTCGAATCGGTCCGGGCGCTCGGCGAGCCAGGTGGCCGCGAGCCTGCGCAGACGAGCGATCTTCGCGTTGGTGACCGCTTCGAAGGCGGTGCCGTGACTGCGCCCCGAACGGGTTTTCACCTCCACCGCGACGAGCGTGCGCCTCTCCCGGGCGACGATGTCGATCTCCCCGTCGGGGCACCGCCAGTTGCGATCCAGGATCTGCAGGTCGTGTGCCAGCAGATAATCGACGGCGATCTGCTCACCGTGCTTGCCGAGCTCATCTTTCGCGGCCATGGAACCACCTCCGGTTCCAGACCTTCGCTCAGCTCACCGCACCGCCAAGAAGCCGAACGCGATTCTGTGGAAATCCGGCCGGGCACGGGGCGTGGCTGTGGACAACCTCTCGCGGCCACTCAGCCGCATCACGAGGCCCCGGAGCGCTCGGCCCCGCCCAATGGGCCCTCCGGCCCCCCAGCCTCTCGGGAACGCCTTCGAAGCCGCTCCGCGAAGCCTCCGGGACAAGGGCCCGGAAAAGCCGCTCAGGAGGAGAAGCCCTCCTTGGGCATCTCCAGATCGGGCTTGGCGAGCTCCTCGACGTTCACATCCTTGAAGGTCACCACGCGGACGTTCTTGACGAACCTCGCCGGGCGGTACATGTCCCAGACCCAGGCGTCCTGCATCTTCACGTCGAAGAACACGTCACCGTTCTCAGCGGTGCGCACGTCGAGATCGACGGAATTGGTGAGATAGAAGCGCCGCTCGGTCTCCACGACATAGGTGAAAAGGCCGACAACGTCGCGGTACTCACGGTAAAGCTGCAGCTCCATCTCGGTTTCGTACTTTTCGAGATCCTCTGCGCTCATACCGGTCCTCCTGTTAAACGCCCACCCCGGCCCGCCCGATCAGACGGCGCCGGCCCCCACTTCATTCTCACCCATCACCTCGCCCGCTCCTGACCGCGCCACCGTCGAGAACGAAAAGCGGTGATCCGGACACGGACCGTAGGTTCTGAGAGCCCTGCGATGGTCGGCGGTGCCATACCCCTTGTGCACGGCGAATCCGTACCGGGGATGGCGTTCGTGCAGCGCCACCATCATCTCGTCCCGCGTCACCTTGGCCACGATCGAGGCCGCTGCGATGCAGGCCGCGACCTGATCTCCCTTCCACACGCCCAGCGACGGCGCGGGCAGGCCTGGAACGGGGAACCCGTCGGTCAGAACGTAGCCGGGGTGACAGGGTAACCGCGCCACAGCCCTGCGCATTCCTCCGATGTTGGATCTGTGCAGGCCCCGGGCGTCGATCTCACCCGGCGGGATCACCACCACGCTCACCGCCTCCGCGGTCACCGTGATCCGCTCGAACAGCGACTCGCGCCGGGAGGCCGTCAGCAGCTTGGAGTCGCCCAGACCGTCGATCGGGCCGCCCAGCACCACGGCGGCGATCACCAGCGGCCCGGCGCAGGCGCCCCGGCCCGCCTCGTCGACTCCCGCCACGGGACCGAGCCCGCGCCGGCTGAGAGCCCGCTCGTAGCCGTACAGTCCCGAATCCCGCCGGACCACGCTGGGTCTGGGGCGAAACGCAACCGTCATGGCACCACGGGTGACAGAGCGACCATGACCAGAGAGTACGCCCCCTCCGGTGCATTCGGTACCGCTATCTCACCTTCAGGAAGCTCTCCGGCCTCGAAAGCACCGCCGCCCTGGAGAACGGCCAGTAGATCGCGACGGCACGGCCGATGACGTCGCTCTCCGGGATCGACCCCTCTCCCAGCCTCTCCTCGTGGGCACGCGAGTCGGCGGAGGCGGTGCGGTGATCGCCCATGACCCACAGCCGCCCCTTGGGAACGACCTTCTCGAACGGCTCCCCCGAGGGGAAGTCGCCGGAGAAGAGGTAGGAGCTCTCTTCGAGCGGCACCCCGTTGACCGTGATCCGCTTCTTGGCGTCACAGCACTTCACCGTGTCACCGCCGACCGCGATCACCCGCTTGATGGTGTGCTCGTCGTTCCAGCCCTCGAAGACCACGATGTCACCGCGCTCGGAGTCGCCGTGCAGCTTGTTGACGACCACCCGGTCGCCTTCGACGAGGGTCCGCTCCATCGACTCCGACGGGATGTAGAACGACTGGAAGACGAACACCTGCAACAGCAGCGCCGCCACCACCCCGCACACCAGCAGGAACAGCGACTCGCGCAGGCCACCGCCCTTGCCGCGCTTGTCTTTCTTCTTCTCAGCCTCGGGTTCAACGGTCATGAGATGGGGTTACCGCCTTGAGAGCCAGCGACGACGCCACAGCACCAGCGGCACGGCGCCCGCGAAACCCGCGAGGAGCGGGGTGGCCCCTCCCAGGGCCGCGGCGGCCTTGAGGGCCGGCTGGCCGAAGGTGTCGGGAATGGGAAGGGTCGTGGCCCTGGAGAACGGCCACACGATCACGAAGGCCCGGCCGATCACCTTGTCCACCGGGATCGTCCCGCCACCGGGATCGCCCAGGTGGGAGCGGGAGTCGAGGGAGACCAGCCGGTGGTCGCCCATCACCCACAGGCGCCCCTCACCGACCTTGGCCTCGAAGAACTTATCGGACGGCACGTCGCCGGGGTAGAGATACTCCTCGTCGAGGGGGACCCCGTTGACCGTCACCCGGCCCTGGGCGTCGCAGCACTTCACGGTGTCGCCGGGGACACCGATGACCCGCTTGATGTAGTCCTTCTCGCCGGGGACCACGCCGAAGGCGGTGCCGACCCAGCGGAAGAATCCCGCGACCGGGTTGGGCGGCTCCTCGAGGTCGATCTCGGGGTCCCAGGAGTCGACCCCGGAGAAGACCACCACGTCGCCGCGCTCGATGTCGCGGACGCGGTAGACGAGCTTGTTGACCAGGACCCGGTCGTTCGTGAGGAGGGTGTTCTCCATCGACTCCGACGGGATGTAGAAGGCCTGGATCACGAAGGTCTTGATTATGAGGGCGAGCACCAACGCCACGACGACCAGGACAGGCAGCTCCTTCCAGAAGGAGCCCTTCTTCTTGTCCTTGCCGTCCCCGGCGCTCTTCTGAGTGTCTTCGGCGACCACGTCCACCTCGTCCTCGACAGGTCGACGCGAGACTGCGCCGTACTCCCGGTCTTCGCTAGTCATCGCTGACGAGCCTAGATGATGGGCGGTACCAAGTGCTCGAGTGACGGGGTACCGCATAGCCATGCGTATTGCCATAGGAGGTCAAACCTCCTTACATGCGACTGGCCCGCTCCCCGATGACGGGGGCACGGGCCAGGTCGGCGGACGCTGACGCGCCTAGCGGGCTTCGCGCTTCTCGCGGATGCGAGCGGCCTTGCCGCGCAGGTCACGCATGTAGTAGAGCTTGGCGCGGCGCACGTCGCCACGGGTCACGAGAGTGATCTTCTCGATGACCGGGCTGTGCACCGGGAAGGTCCGCTCGACACCGACGCTGTAGCTGACCTTGCGGACGGTGAAGGTCTCGCGGGAGCCGCCGCCCTGGCGACGCAGGACGAAACCCTTGAAGACCTGGACACGGGACCGGCTGCCCTCGATGACCCTGACGTGGACCTCAAGCGTGTCACCGGGCCGGAAGTCCGGGACGTCGGTGCGGAGCGCGGACTTCTCGAGCTCGCTGATCAGCGTGTGCATGGCAGTGGTACCTCATTAACGAGCGCACACGGAGGTCCATCCGGCCGCGACGGGGCGGCGTCGCGATGGACACGCGTGCTGGAGTGGACTATGTCTCGGAGCTAGCTGGCCGGCCGGCCGCGATGAGACCGGTCTGGGGACCGGATGGGCAGTCGGCGGCAACGCTTCAGTCTGCCATATTTTCCCGACCGACCGGAAATCAACCGGTCAGGACGGCCGGGCCCGCGGGATCCGCCGGCCCCGCCCGGGGGAGGTCCAGCTCCGCCAGGGTTCGCCTGTCGTGCTTGTCCAGGCTCTCCGGGTCGAGCGCGGCCAGCAGCTCGGGCCGGTTCCTCGCGGTACGGCGCAGCGCCTGGTCCCGCCGCCACCGGGCGACCTTCCCGTGGTGCCCGGAGAGCAGGATCTCCGGCACCTCGTGCCCCCGCCACTCGGGCGGCTTGGTGTAGACGGGACCCTCGAGGAGGTTCTCCATCGCGCCCGGCGCGAAGGAGTCGTCCACGGCCGAGTTGACGTTGCCGAGCACGCCCGGCAGCAGCCGCCCGACGGCCTCGATCATCACCAGCACCGCCACCTCGCCCCCGGCGAGCACGTAGTCACCGACGCTGACCTCGTCCACGCGCATGCGGGCGCCGTACTCGGCCATCACCCGGGAGTCGATGCCCTCGTAGCGGGCCGGGGTGAACAGCAGCCACGGCTCGGCGGCGTACTCCATCGCCAGCCTCTGGGTGAAGGGCACGCCGCTGGGGGTCGGCACGATCATCCTCGGCGGTCCGGCAGGGCCCGAGGCGAGGACCGCGTCGATGGCCTCCCCCCAGGGGCCCGGCTTCATGACCATGCCGGGACCGCCCCCGTAGGGGGTGTCGTCCACGGTGCGGTGCACGTCGTGGGCGTGGTCGCGGAGCTGGTGGAGGTGGACGTCGAGGATGCCGCGCTCGCGGGCCTTGCCGATGAGGGAGACGTCGAGGGGGGCGAAGTACTCGGGGAAGATGGAGATGACGTCGACGCGCATGTCAGACGATCTCGTCCGGGTCGAGCAGCCCTGCGGGGCCGTCCACGACGAGGACGCCCTTGACGAGATCGACCTCGGGGACCAGCGCCTTGACGAACGGCACGTAGACCTCGCCGCCCCCGGCCTTGCCGCGCCGTACGACGAGCAGGTCCTGGCCGTGGTGGAGCACGTCGGACACCTCCCCCACCGCCTCCCCGTCGGGTTTGACCACGGTGAGGCCGATGAGCTGGTGGTCGTAGAACTCGTCGGGGTCGTCGGAGGGCGGGATGTCGTCCGAGTCGATGACGAGCATGGTGCCGCGGAGATCCTCGGCCTGGTCACGGCCGGTCACGCCCTCGAACCTGACCAGCAGGATCCCGGAGTGCCAGCGGCGGGACTCGACGACCAGCGGGCCGGCCGACGCGGGGTCGGTGGCCAGGGCCGTGCCCGGGGCGAAGCGCCGGTCCGGCTCGTCGGTACGCACCTCCACGGACACGTCCCCGCGGAGCCCGTGCGGGCGGCCGATCCGGCCTACGACGAGCTGCACGCCCGCCTCCTCACGTAGTGGTGTCTAGGGAAAGCAGACGGGCCACCCACGCTGGGCGGGTGGCCCGTTCGCTCGATGGACGCGTCTCGCCGGCTAGCGGGCCTCGTTCAGGTCGAGAAGATCGACCCGGATGTACTTGCCGTCGCCGAGGGCGTTCACGACCGTGCGAAGCGCCTTGGCCGTACGGCCGCCGCGGCCGATGACCTTACCGAGGTCCTCGGGGTGGACCCGGACCTCAAGCACACGCCCGCTGCGGATGCGGCGGGCGTGAACCTGGACGTCGTCAGGATGCTCGACGATGCCCTTCACCAGGTGCTCGAGGGCCTCCTCGAGCACCTCAGGCCTCGCCTTCCGGCTTCTCCTCGGCGGCCGCGGTGGGCTCAGCCGGGGTCTCGGCGGCGGCCTCTTCGGCCTTGGGGGCCTCTTCAGCCTTGGGGGCCTCTTCGGCCTTGGCCTCTTCAGCCTTGGGAGCCGCCTTGCGGGTCGACTTCTTCGGCGTGGTGGCGGCCTCCAGGGAGAGCGCCTCCTTGGCCGCGGCCTCGTAGACGGCGTGGCGGTCGGCCTTGGGCTCGGCGACCAGGAGCGGAGCCGGAGCCGGCTCGCCCTTGAACTTCTGCCAGTCGCCGGTGAGCTTGAGGAGCTTGAGCACGGGCTCGGTCGGCTGCGCGCCGACACCCAGCCAGTAGGCCGCCCTGTCGGAGTCGACCTCGATGCGCGAGGGGTTCTCCTTCGGGTGGTACAGGCCGATCTCCTCGATCGCCCGGCCGTCACGCTTGGTGCGGCTGTCGGCGATGACGATGCGGTACTGCGGGTTGCGGATCATGCCGAGCCGCTTGAGCTTGATCTTGACTGCCACTGGTGTGGTCTCTCCTGCATTAGGGCGTGGGTGAGCGGCGTCTCATCGAGTGGGGCACGAGGAGAGGACCGTTCGAGGGACAGGCGTGGCACGCGGGAGTGAGAGGGCAACCACGTGTCACGATGTTCCAACATGTCATTGTGCCAGACGTGCGGGGGTGCCCGGCCAACCCGAGGCCATCCGGTACGGCGGCCGGAAGGCAAATCTCGGTAATCCCCGTGTGTCCGGAGCCCGTGGCGGGCCGGCCTGGTGCGCTAAATGGCCGCCGTGGCAACCACCCTCAGATCTCTGCTGCTGACCGCGACCGGATCCGTCACCGTGCTGGGCGCGGTCCTGGCCATCAGGGCGACGACCCCGGCGGGCCAGGCCGACGTGTCCCCGGCGCCCATCTCCTCCCCCGCCGGAACCCTTGACAGGACCCTCGACGGAGCCCTCGGGCGCCCCGGGGCAACCACCGGGACCACCGGGGCCTCGGGAGTCTTCGGTGTCCTCGGAACCGGCCGCGTGACCGACCTCATGACCGGCGGGGACCGCGTCCCCGGGCACTCTCAGGCCCCGTGGGGAGCACCCGAATCGCCCGGGGCCCCCGCGCGGTGGGGAGATCCCGCCGCGCCGGAGGCCGTGCCCGAGGTCGCGCCGGAGGCCGTGCCCGAGGCACCGCTTCCGCGGGGAACCGTGGTCCTGCCGGGAACACCCGTCTCACCGGTGGTCCCGCTTCCGCCGTACTAGGACCGGCCGGGCGGCCGGCCGCGAGAACCGCGGCTTTCGTGGCGGCCGCCCGGTCAACCGTGATCCAGGCCCCTGCGGGCGGCTGGACACGGCCGGACGCCGCGTCGATCGGATCGCGTCGATCGGATCGAGGAACGGCGCGGGCACTACTTGGGGCGCACCCCGAGGAGTTCGAGCACGGCGACGAGGATGAAACCCGCGACGATGATCACCCAGATCCACCTGGCTCGTGAGTGGAAGCCGTCATCGCTCATTTCTGTCCCGGGAGCTTGAACTTCGAGGGGTCGAAGCCCGGCGGCAGCTCCAGGCCCGGCGGCAGCTGCTGCCGGGAGCCCAGCTTGCCGAGGAGGCCGCTCCCCGCGGGGGTCGCGGGCTCGTCGGTCTTGTCGGGGACGGCCTTGCCGAGCGCCGCCTTGCGCGGGTCACCGCTGACCCTGCGCCCCTTGGCCGCCTTCTTCTGCGCGGCCTTGCCGCCCTTGCGACCGCCCGGCATACCGGGGATGCCCATGCCGCCGGCCATCCGCTTCATCATCTTCTGGGCGTCGAAGAAACGGGTGACCAGCCCGCTCACCTCGGTCACCGTCACGCCGGAACCCCTGGCGATACGGGCCCGGCGGGAGCCGTCGATCATCTTCGGGTTGTGGCGCTCGGCGGGGGTCATCGAGCGGATGATGGCGGCGATGCGGTCGAGATCGCGGTCGTCGACCTGGTTGAGCTGCTCGCGCATCTGCCCCATGCCGGGCATCATCCCGAGCAGGTTCTTGATGGGGCCCATCTTCTGGACCATCATCATCTGCTCGAGGAAGTCCTCCAGGGTGAAGCCCTCGCCCGAGGTGAGCTTGCTCGCCATCTTGGCGGCCTCGGCCTCGTCGAAGGTCTTCTGGGCCTGCTCGATCAGGGTGAGGATGTCACCCATGTCGAGGATGCGGGACGCCATCCGGTCGGGGTGGAAGGCGTCGAAGTCCTCGAGCTTCTCACCGGTCGACGCGAACATGATCGGCCTGCCGGTGATGTGGCGGACCGAGAGGGCGGCGCCACCGCGGGCGTCGCCGTCGAGCTTGGTCAGCACGACGCCGTCGAAACCCACGCCCTCCATGAAGGCCTGGGCCGTGGAGACGGCGTCCTGGCCGATCATGGCGTCGACGACGAACAGGACCTCGTCGGGCGAGACCGCGTCGCGGATGTCGGCCGCCTGCCTCATCAGCTCCTGGTCGATGCCGAGGCGGCCCGCGGTGTCGATGATGACGATGTCGTGCTGCTGCCGCTTGGCGTGGTCGATCGACTGGCGGGCCACGGCGACCGGGTCGCCGACGCCGTTGCCCGGCTCGGGCGCGTAGACCGCGACGCCCGCGCGCTCGGCCACGACCGAGAGCTGCTGGACGGCGTTGGGTCGCTGGAGGTCGGCGGCGACCAGCAGCGGCGTGTGGTTCTGCTCGCGCAGCCAGCGGGCCAGCTTGCCGGCCAGGGTCGTCTTGCCCGCGCCCTGCAGACCCGCGAGCATGATGACGGTCGGCGGGTTCTTCGCGTAGCGAAGCCGCCGGGTCTCCCCGCCGAGGATCTCGATGAGCTCGTCATTGACGATCTTCACGACCTGCTGGGCCGGGTTCAGCGCCTGGGAGACCTCGACGCCGCGGGCGCGTTCCTTGACCTGGGCGACGAACGCCTTGACCACGGGCAGCGCGACGTCGGCCTCGAGCAGCGCGATGCGGATCTCGCGGCAGGTCGCGTCGATGTCGGCTTCGGACAGCCGACCCTTGGATCGAAGGGAGGAGAAGACCGATGTCAGCCGGTCGGAAAGCGTCTCGAACACGTGATTGGCCAGCCTCTGCGCTACAGGTCTGCGACTCGACCTCCCAGCCTATCCGCTGGGAGGTGCGACTGACGCCCTCCAGCGGTCAGCGACCCCAGCCGGGGACGGCCATCCGCATGGTGAGCGCGTGCTCCACGAGCGTGATGAGTGTGGCCTTCACCGCGTCGCGCGAGCGGGCGTCGGTCCGGGAGATGGGGATGTGCGGCGCCAGTGTCAGCGCCTCGCGCACCTCCTCCTCACCGTGGAGATAGGTGCCGTCCCAGCCGTTGACCGCGACGACGAAGGGGAGCTTGGCCTCCTCGAAGTAGTCGATCGCCGGGAAGCTGTCGGCCAGCCGCCGGGTGTCGACGAGCACGATCGCGCCGATCGCGCCGCGGACCAGGTCGTCCCACATGAACCAGAACCGGTGCTGACCCGGCGTACCGAACAGGTACAGGATCAGGTCACGGTCCAGCGAGACCCGGCCGAAGTCCATCGCGACCGTGGTCGTGGTCTTGTTCGGTGTGAGGCCGAGATCGTCGATCCCGGCGCTGGCGTCGGTCATCACCGCCTCCGTGGTCAGCGGCAGAATCTCCGACACCGCCCCCACGAAGGTGGTCTTGCCAACACCGAATCCCCCGGCGACGACGATTTTCGTCGATGTCAGGCCGCCGCCGCGGCTAGAGCCTGCGAAGTCCACTGAGCACCCTTTCCAGCAGGTTGAGATCCGGCTTGCCCGCGTCCAGCTGCGGCTGGTGGATCTGCACCAGGGCCTCGGCGGCCATGTCGGCCACCAGGATCCTGGTCACGCCGAGCGGGATGCGGAGCATCGCGGAGATCTCAGCAACCGAACGCACTTGCCGGCACAGGGCGCTGATCGCCTGATACTCCGGGGTGCGGGTGGATAAATCATGATGTATGGAGGTCGCCGAGGAGACCAGGGCCTCCAGAGCGAGTTGGGTCCGGGGGGCGGTGCGCCCCCCGGTCACGGCATACGGACGGACGAGGGAGCTCTGCTCCGACGGCGCCGGGTGCATGAGATGGGAAGGACCGCCCTGATGCCGGTGGGGGTCGTCCATTGATTGATAGGGATACCCGCCGTGCGGGTCGCCCTCACCGGTCCAGCCGCGGCCTGCCACGACAGCCTCCTAGCGTCATCGCCGTCACCGTGAGTGGGAAGACTGCAGTTCGGCGCGGACTGCCGGGGTCAGCACCTGACCTGCCCGCTCGACGAGCATCGTCATCTGGTAGGCCACCAGCCCCATGTCACAGTCGGCGGCGGCCAGCACCGCCAGACAGGAACCGTCACTGATGGACATGATGAGGAGCAGCCCTCGCTGCATCTCCACCACGGTCTGGGTGACCGCACCGCCCTCGAAAACCCGCGAGGCACCCTGGGTCAGGCTGATCAGGCCGGCCGCGACCGCGGCCAGCTGGTCCGCCCTGTCCCTGGGAAATCCGTCCGAGTACGCCAACGGCAGACCGTCGGCTGACACGACGACCGTGTGCGCCACACCTGGGACGTTGTTCACAAAGTCGGTGATCAGCCAATTGACCCCCCGGGCGGCCTGGCTCATTTCGCGCACGTGTCATCCTCCTTGGCGACCATGATGAGCTCGCTCACCGGTCCTCCTTGTTTCCTTCAACATCCCGGCCGAAGTCGGGATACGGCCGCCCGTCTCCGGCGCCGCCCCTGGCGGCCGCGCGACCCTGCCGTACTCCCTGCTGGAAGCTCGCCAGCCTGCTGCGCACCGCCTCGGGGGAGACCGTCGGCCGGTGCACGGGAGTCTGGGGGGCCGCGCTCAGGTCGGGCGCGGCCGTACCGGGTACCAGGTTCGCCTTGGGCACCCGCTTGGGCAGCCCCGAACCGGTGAGCCCGCCGAGCGAGGGCTCGCTGGCGGCCTTGGCGGCCTGCCAGCCCACGTCGGCGGGCGACGACCAGCCGCCCGGTGCGGGGGTGGCCGGTTGTGAGAGCTGGACGGTCTCCTGAACGGCCTGGGCCTGAACCTGGGGGGTCTCTTCGACCCGCTCCTGGACGGCCGGGGCCGGCTCGACCTTCTTGAACCAGTCGGACTCGACGGCCGCGAAGATCGGCAGGAACTCCTCCTTCGCCTCTTCCATGGGCGAGGCGTCGGGGATCACCGGCAGCGGGCCGGTGTTGTCCGCCGGGTCGAGGACGCGCCGCCCGAACGGCCCGGGGTCGCCGGTGGACGGCCAGCCTCCGGAGTCGCCGCGCGAGGAGGTGGACCAGACGTCGGAGCCGGTGTCCCTGCTCTGCTGACCGCCGGGCCAGACGGGGGCGTCGCTGCGCGGGGCCGTGTTCGGGCCCGTGGACCACGTCCCCGCGTCGCCGCGGGGCCCGCCCTGTCCCTGCCGCCACCCCGAGGGGTCGGGCTGGGAGGCGTTCGGCCAGCCGTGGCCGGGGTCGGTGCCGGGCTGCGGCACCTGTCCCGGCCAGGGGGTGTCGACGGGTGCCTGCCCGAACTGGCCGCCGCCTCCGAAGGGGGACTGCGAGGCCTCGAAGGAGTTGAACTGCTGCCCCATGTCGAAGGAGGCGAACGAGTTCTGGTGGGCGGCCTCGAACGAGGCGAAGGACGGTATCGGGGGGGCGGTGGGGCTGGCCAGCACGGGCGGGCGGTCCATGGAGGCCATGGATCCGGCCCAGTCGCCGCTCTGCATGCTGGGGGAGGTCCCGCCCGGGCGGTTGGTGACGGCGAGCAGGTTCTCCGGGAGCAGGACCATCGCGGTCAGGCCGCCGCTGTCCTGCTGCCTGAGCTGGACGCGGATGCCGTGCCGCAGGGCGAGGCGGCCGACCACGAACAGGCCCATCCGGCGGGAGACGGAGACGTCCACCACCGGCGGGTTGGCCAGCCGCCAGTTGGCCTGGGAGAGCTCCTCGGCGGTCATGCCGATGCCGATGTCGGTCACCGAGACCATCACTCCGCCGCCGTCGATGCGGTTGCTGGAGACGATGACCTTGGTCTCGCGGGGGGAGAAGGAGATCGCGTTCTCCACGAGCTCCGCGACCAGGTGGACGACGTCGTTGACGGAGGTGCCCACCACGGACACGCCGGCGGACAGCTGCAGGTCGACCCGTTCGTAGTTCTCGACCTCCGACAGCGAGGCGCGGACCACGTCGATGAGCGGGACCGGCTGGCTCCACCGGCGAGCGGGCTCCTGACCCGCGAGGACCAGGAGGTTCTCGGAGTTGCGGCGCATGCGGGTGGCCAGGTGGTCGAGCCGGAAGAGGCTGCCGAGCCGGCCCTCGTCCTGCTCGCCCTGCTCCAGGCTCTCGATGAGGGAGAGCTGGCGTTCGACCAGGGTCTGGCTGCGCCGGGAGAGGTTGACGAACATCGAGTTGACGTTGCTCCGCAGCGTGGCCTCCTGGCCCGCCAGCCGCACGGCCTCACGGTGGACCTCGTCGAAGGCCCGGGCCACCTCACCGATCTCGTCGTCGGAGGCGACACCGATCGGGGTGATGTCGGCGGCCGAGACCTCGCCGCTCTCGCGCATCGTCTGGACGGTCTCGGGGAGACGCTGGCCGGCGATGGACAGCGCCTCGGTACGGAGCTTGCGCAGCGGCCTGACCAGCGACCTCGCCATGACGGCGGTGACGATCAGGACGAGGAGCAGCAGCAGTCCGCTCAGGCCGGCGGCGATCAGCGCGCCGCGCTGCTCGGACGCCTGCAGGTCCGAGCTCTGCGTGATGAGGGTCCTGGCGACCTGTTTCTCCACCACGCGCATGCGCTCGATGATGTGGGTGGAGGAGTCGAACCAGGAGGGCAGGTCGTTGAGCCCGCTCTTGGAGACGTCGACGTTCACCAGCGGCCGGCCGTTGAGGGCCAGGAAGATGGCACGGGCGCGCGTCGCCGCCGCGCGGTCCTTCTTCTGGCTGCTGACCGTGTCGTCGTAGAGCTGGCGCTGCTGGATCGACGCCTCGGAGCGGAAGGTGGCGAGCTCGCTGTCGAACTGCGCCCGGGCGGCCAGCATGGCGCTGAGGCCCTCGGCGCTGAACTCCCTGACGACGAGGGCGGCGGTGAGGTTCGCCCGCTCCCTGGACGCCTGCTCCTTGGCCTTGGTCAGCGCGGCGAACGCGGCCGCGCTGCCGGTGAGGTCCTGGTCGGAGACACCCTGGATGATCTCGTCGTGCAGGGCCAGCAGGTCGGCGATGGTACGGGAGTACATGGCGATCGTGGGCTGGGCCGGCACCTGGGTGGCCGTGCCCGCGGCCAGTTCGCGCAAGCTCTTGAGCTCGTCGATGCGGCGGCGGATCTGGGTGAGCTCGGTCTGGCCCCGGGCACCGAGGGACTCCAGGAGGCCGCTGTCGGCCATGGCCCTGTTGACGAGGGGGCTCACCTCCCCGACGACCCGGTCGACGGACTCGTACTGCTTGCGCACGCTCGCCCTGCTGCTGACCTGCCTGCCTCCCGCCACGTGCCGGGCCGACAGGTCACGTTCGAGCTGCAGCTCGTTGACCAGGTCACTGAGGCCGGCGGTGAGTTCGGCGGTGGCGCGCACGCGTTCGTACTCGGCGGCGCTGCTGATCGAGGTGGTGACCCGCAGGCCGCCCAGCACGATCGCGGCAACGGTGGGGATGACGATGAGCGCGATCAGCCGCGATCTCACTCGCCAGTTCTTGAGCGCGAGCCTGCTGCCGTTCTTCTCGGACTTCTCGGAGTCACGACCGTCGAGGTCCTGACCCGCGCCGCTCCGCGGCTGCCCCCCCTGGTTGTCGAATCCCAGGGCAGGTGCCAGCCCGGATTCGCGTTCGCTGGGGATTGACGCTGTCCTCACTGGCCTCCGCTGCCTCTCCTCGGATCGTCTGCTTGGAGGGGATCGCGTCACGCAATGATGTGCGAGTGACGCCGACGCATCCATGGGGTAGGGGTTATTGGAGCACAGCCGGATGAGTTCGGCCAACAGCACATAACTCGCATTCTTCACTTAACAGGCACACAGCATCCGCAACCGGGCGATGACTCTCCGTCCTGTAACCGCAAACTTCCACAAAGTTGCGAAACAGATTTATTGACTTCTTTCACGGCGCCCGCTAGATCCGCCCATCGGCGATTGATACGAGTGGGGCAAGCGGGAGCCCTGTGACCGTTTTGTGGCTTAGGGGCGGAAGAGGCAATATTTGTAATTTGACTGATCTCCTCCGCTACTCTGATCGGCGGTCGGCATACCCCCCTTGACCAACATGCCTCCCGGGACCCCCTCCATGTCGCCCGATGAGTCACCGCGAGTTCCGGCAGGGGCGGTCAAACGCAGCTAAGGAGACCCATGAGGTTCAAACTTGCGAGCCGGGCCGTCATCGCGGGAGTGGCCGCCGCCCTCGCGCTGAGCGCCTGCGGAAGCTCTGAGACCCCCGCCGGCCCCACCACCGCCGCGAACGCGGGTGGCCTGGAGAAGGCCACCATCAAGATGGGGGCCCTGCCGATCCCCGACTCCGCGGCGCTCTACATCGCCAAGAAGCGGGGCTTCTTCAAGGATGAGGGGCTCACCGTCGAGATCGAGCCGGTGGCCGGCGGCGCCCAGGCCCAGCTGGGTCTCATGGGCGGCACCTTCGACGCCACGCAGACGAACTACGTCTCGGCCTTCCTGGCGGTCTCCAGGGGCCAGAAGATGAAGATCATCTCTGACCTCTACCAGGCCGCCCCGAACTCGTTCAACCTCATGGTGCCGAAGGACTCCGGGATCAAGACGCCCGCGAACCTCAAGGGCAAGAAGATCGCGGTCAACAGCAAGCAGAACATCGGCACCCTGGCGGTGACGACGGTGCTCAAGACGCACGGCCTCACCGAGAAGGACGTGGAGTTCGTCGAGTTCTCCTTCCCCGAGATGGGGGCCCAGCTGGCCAACAAGACCGTCGACGCCGCCTGGATGACGGAGCCGGCCCTGACCGCGGCGCAGAAGAAGATCGGCGCCCAGAAGCTCGCCGACACGATGGTCGACTCCACCGCCGACTTCCCCATCGCGGGCGTGGCCGTCACCGAGAAGTTCGCCACCGAGAACCCCAAGACGGTCGCCGCCTTCCAGCGCGCGATCGCCAAGGCCCAGCAGATCGCCGCGACCGACCGCAAGGCCGTCGAGGAGATCCTGCCGGACTACACCCAGATCGACGCGGCGACCGCGGCCGTCATCACGCTCGGCGCCTTCCCCACCAGCCTTGACGAGACCCGCCTGCAGCGGGTCGCCGACCTCATGCTGGAGCAGGGTTACCTCACGAGCCCGATCGAGGCCAAGACCATCCTCCCCGGAAACCTCGGGTGACAAGACGCAACCCGCTCGACAGCAGACTGCTCTGCGGCGCCCTCGGCGTCGCGGGGCTGTTCTGCGTCCTGGAGGCCGCGGGCCGGACCGGGCTGATCGACCCGCTCGCGTTCCCGCTGATCTCCACGGTGCTCGGCCGGGCGGCCGCTCTCGTGGTGGACGGGGAGTTCCTCTCCGACGTCGTCTCGACCCTCGGCGTGTGGGCGACCGGGCTGCTGATCACGGTCGTGATCGCGGTGCCCCTGGGGTTCCTGCTCGGCACCCTGCCCCGCGTGGAGAGCGCGCTGCGGCCGATCGTGGAGTTCCTGCGCCCGATCCCGTCGATCGCGCTGATCCCGCTGGCCCTCGTCGTGTTCTCCGACAGGTTCGACATGAAGGTCACCCTGGTCGTCTACGCGGCGACCTGGCCCATCCTGATCAACACGATGTACGGCCTCAAGGACGTCGACCCCCTGGCCAAGGAGACGCTCCGCAGCTTCGGGTTCGGCAGGCCGGCCGTGCTGTGGCGGGTCTCCCTGCCGAGCACCGCGCCCTTCATCGCCACCGGCGTCCGGCTGGCGTCGGCGATCGCGCTCATCGTGGCGATCAGCGCGGAGCTGCTCGGCGGCGGCGCCGACGGCATCGGCAGCTACGTCCTGGAGAGCGCGGGCGGCGTGGACGCGACGGAGTACGTCATCGCCGCCGCCATATGGGCCGGCGTCATCGGCCTGGTCACCAACGGCCTGTTCGTGTCCGCGGAGCGGCGGCTCTTCCGCTGGCACACCGCCCGTACGGAGGTGGTGTGATGCGCGGCGCGATGCGCGTCATCGGCCGGCTGTGGCCGGTCGCGGCCGTCGTGGCGCTGTGGGAGTTGCTCACCCGCCACCTGGAGGCGCTGGGCTTCCCGCCCCCGTCGCAGATCGCGGCCAGCGCGTACACGCTGTGGCTGACCGGCCCCGCGGAGCGGCTCTGGCTCACCGACGCGGCGCTGGAGAACATCCCCGCGAGCGTCGGACGGCTGCTGGCCGGGTGGGTGCTGGCCGGGGTCGTCGGGATCGCGCTCGGGGTCGCCCTGGGCCGCTCCCCGCTGCTCTTCCGCCTCGTCGACCCCCTGGTGCAGTTCGCCCGCGCCATTCCCCCGCCCATGCTGCTGGCGTTGTTCCTGGCACTGTTCGCCATCGGCCCGCGGATGCAGATCAACTTCATCGCGTTCGGCATCGTCTGGCCGGTCCTGATCAACGCGTGCGACGGCGCCAGGCACGTCGACCGCCAGCACCTGGACACCGCGAGCGTCTTCGGGCTGACGGGCCGCGAGCGGCTGTTCCGGATCATCCTGCCCTCGGCCATGCCGAAGATCTTCGCCGGGCTCCGGGTCAGCCTGTCGCTGGCGCTGATCCTCATGGTGCTCTCCGAGCTGATCGGCAGCACCGACGGGATCGGCTACCAGCTCCTGGACGCCCAGAGGTCGTACGACTTCCCCGGTGTGTGGGCGACCATCGTGGTGCTCGGCGTCCTGGGATACGCGTTCAACTCGGCGTTCCTGGCGGCCGAGCGACGTGTCCTGTCCTGGCACCGATCCGCCAAGCAGACGACCTGAGGACCTGCTGTGCTCGAAATCACGAACCTGTCCCATACCTACGGCAGCGGGCCGACCGCGCACAACGCGCTGGGCGGCATCGACCTGAAGGTCGCCCAGGGCGAGCTGGTGTGCGTCGTCGGCCCCTCCGGGTGCGGCAAGTCCACCCTGCTGCGCTCCATCGCGGGGCTGATCCGGCCCAGCGGCGGCCAGGTCACGCTCAACGGCACCCGGGTCGAGCAGACACCCGACAACCTGGCCGTGGTGTTCCAGGACTACAGCCGCTCCCTGTTCCCCTGGATGTCGGTGGCCGACAACGTCTCGCTCCCGCTGCGCCGCAGGGGTCTGGACAAGCAGCGGCGCAGGGAGTCCGCGCTGGAGGCGCTGGAGGAGGTCGGGCTGCAGGGCGCCGCGGCCAAGTACCCGTGGCAGCTGTCCGGCGGCATGCAGCAGCGGGTGTCCATCGCCCGCGCGCTGGCCTACCGTCCGGCGCTGCTGCTGATGGACGAGCCGTTCGGTTCCGTCGACGCCCAGACCCGCGAGGACCTGGAGGACCTGACCCTGCGGGTCCGCGGCCTGCACAACATGACCATCGTGCTGATCACCCACGACATCGACGAGAGCGTCTACGTCGGTGACCGTGTCGTGGTCCTGTCCAAGGCCCCCGCCGGAATCGTGGGCGACCTGCGCGTGGACCTGCCGGGACCGCGCGACCAGATCACCACCCGCGAGCACCCCGACTTCGTGCACCTGCGCGCCGAGGTCGGCCGCCTGGTGCGCGGCATCCCCAGCCCGTCCACCCCGACCCGCTGAGCCCGGCCCGCTGAGCCCGGCCCGCCCCGTCCCCGGCACCGGCCCCCGCCCCGGCTCACGGTCCCGGACCGCGGCGGGAACGCCCGCGGACCCCTGACGGGCCCGGCTCACGGTGCCGTGAAGAACACCCGCCGGAACCGGCGCGCCCCCCGCCCGGGCGCGCCGGCGCTCCGGCGTGGACGCCCGACCCTGGCGTGCCGGTCCCCCTCACGGATCCGCACGCCACACAGAGAGGATCTCCATGAGCAACCCACAGGCACCGGTCTGGGACGCGATCGGCGGCGTCTCCCGCTTCGCCGCCCTCGCGACGATGGCCGAGCTCGGCTGCGCCGACCACCTGCGCGACGGGCCCCTGGACGTCGACGAGCTCGCGCGGCGCTGCGGCGCCGACGCGCCCGCGCTCGGCAGGGTGCTGCGCGAACTCGCCTCCATGGGCATCGTCGCGACGGTACGGCCCGGCGTGTACGAGCTGACCGAGGCCGGAGCAACCCTCCGCGACGACGTGCCGGGCTCGCTGCGCCCGGCGGTACGGATGATCTCCGAGGAGGGCTTCTGGTACGGCATGGGCAAGGTCCCGCAGACCGCCCGCACCGGCAGGTCGGGGTTCGCCGAGCGGTACGGCCCGCTGTACGGCTACCTCAAGGCCAACCCCCAGGCCGGAGCCCTGTTCAACGACTACATGGTGGTCCGGGCCAAGCCTTTCGCGGACGCGGTGGCCGAGCGCTACGACTTCTCCGGCGTGCGCACGCTGGTGGACGTGGCCGGCGGCAAGGGTCACATCCTGGCCTCCGTTTTGAACAGGTATTCAAATGTCGCGGGCATTCTTTTCGACCAGGAACAGGTGGTGGACGACGCCAGGCGATTCTTCACCGAGGCCGCTCTTGAAGACCGGTGCAAATTCGTCTCCGGCGATTTCTTCGCCTCGGTGCCCGAGGGCGGCGACACCTATCTGCTGAGCAGCGTCATCCACAACTGGTCCGATGAGGACTCGGTGCAGATTCTGCGCAATGTCCGTAAGGCCATTTCCGATGACGGCCGGGTGCTACTGGTGGAGGCCGTGGTGCCCGACGACGACCGGCCGCACATCAGCAAGGACATCGACATGCGCATGCTCGCCCTGTTCGGGGACGGCATGGAGCGCAGCGCCTCCCAGTACGCCGCGCTGCTGGAGGCCTCCGGCTTCCGGCTCAGCCGGCAGGTGGAACTGCCCCAGGGAGCCTCCGTCGTGGAGGCCCTGCCCGTGTGACGGGACTGCGCGGTGACGGGACTGCGTGAGACCGTGTGGTGACGGCCGGCGGCCGGTGACGTGAACCTCGCGTCGCCGGCCGTCGCCGTTTCGCCCGTCTCGCGACGATCATTGTGGTGCCGTCGAGAAAAGGGTCCCCCTCGGCCGTCCCCCGCCACATCCGGATCCCGTTCCACAGCAGCGGCCCGTCGCCGGGATGCAGCCGGGCACGCACGGCCGAGTGGATGCCGTCCGCGCCCACGAGGACACCGGCCGTCTCCTTCAGGTGCCCACCGGTCCGCACGTCGCGCAGCGACACCGTGACGCCGGCGGGTCCCGCGGGCCCGGCCTCGTACTGCTCGAAGTCCTCCAGCCGCAGCCCGGTCCTGACGGCACCGGCGCCGAGCCGTCCACGGACCGCGGAAAGAAGCAGCATCTGCAGCTCACCGCGGTGCACGGAGTACTGGGGCCAGTTGTATCCCGCGAACCTTCCGCGCGGCAGCGACAGGATCGTTCCGCCGAACCTGTCCGTGAAGTTCATGGAACCCGTCGGCACGCCGACCTCCGCGAGCTCGTCCCCCAAGCCGAGCTTCATCGGCCTTGTCGTCGCCCCCGCGCTCGCCCCATGCGGCGATTTCGATGCCGGCGCGGAAGGCCGGTCGGCAGCGCGGGCATAGAAGTGAGGGTCTCCCCGGAAGCCGGTCTCATCGAAAACGTCAAAAGCGCGGGCCTCGTCCCGATGAGGACGAGGCCCGCGCCGGAACGTCAGACCCGGAGGGTGAGAACGTGCTCGACCAAGGTGATCAAGGTCGACTTCACGGCGTCGCGGGACCGGGCGTCGGTCCGGACGATGGGGATGTGCGGGGCGATCGTCAGAGCCTCCCGCACCTCCTCCTCACCGTGGACGTGCGATCCGCCGAACCCGTTGAGGGCCACGACGAACGGCAGGCCGGCCTCTTCGAAGTAGTCGATCGCCGGGAAGCTGTCGGCCAGCCGCCGGGTGTCGACGAGCACGATCGCGCCGATCGCGCCCTTCACGAGGTCGTCCCACATGAACCAGAACCGGTGCTGACCCGGCGTACCGAACAGGTACAGGATCAGGTCACGGTCCAGCGAGACCCGGCCGAAGTCCATGGCGACCGTGGTGGTCCGCTTTGTCGGAATGTGCGAGAGGTCGTCGACGTCCGCACTCGCCTCCGTCATCACCGCTTCCGTGGTCAGCGGCATGATCTCGGAGACCGCGCCGACGAAGGTCGTCTTGCCGACACCGAACCCGCCGGCAACGACGATCTTCGTCGACGTCATTCCGGCGTCAGAGCCTGCGAAGCCCACTGAGCACCCTTTCAAGCAAATTGAGATCCGGCTTACCCGCATCCAGCGACGGCTGGTGGATCTGCACCAAGCCCTCGGCCGCCATGTCCGCGATCAACACCCGGGTCACGCCGAGAGGCATGCGCAACAGGGCGGAGAGCTCGGCAACCGAGCGCACCTGCCGGGACAGCGAGATGATCGCCTGATATTCCGTGGAGAGCGTGGTGGGATCCACGCCCGCGAACGTCGCCGAGGAGACCAGCGCCTCGAGAGCCAGCTGCATCCGAGGAGCGGTCCTGCCCCCGGTCACAGCATACGGACGGATCAAACGATCTCGCCCGCTCTTGGCCTGGGACGTACCCAGAGATTCCTCCGGGCCACGCCAACCTGGTGCGTCCATATCACCCCCCTATCGCTGAACCGACTGCAGCTCGGCCCGGAGCGCAGGCGTAAGGGCCTGGCCGGCACGCTCTGCGAGCAATGTCATCTGGTAGGCCACGAGGCCCATGTCGCAGTCCGGCGAGGCCAGCACGGCCAGCGCGGAACCATCGCTGATCGACATGGTCAGCAGGAGACCCCGCTGCATCTCGATCACCGTCTGTGCCACGGGACCGCCCTCGAAGACCCGCGAGGCCCCCTGGGTGAGACTGATCAGACCGGCCGTGATCGCGGCGAGCTGGTCCGCCCTGTCCTTGGGGAAACCCTGGGAGTAGGCCAGCGGGAGCCCGTCCGCGGAGACGATCACCGCGTGCGCCACTCCGGGCATCTCCTTGACGAACTCGGTGATCAGCCAGTTGAAGCCGCGAGCGGCCTGGCTGAGTTGGTTGTTCACTGCTGGTTCTCTCCCTCGACGGCGTTGGCGCGCTCGCTCATCTCAGCACGTCCCTGCCGTACGCCTTGCTGGAAACTGGATAGACGGCTGCGCACCCGTTCCGCCGAGATCGGCGGCATCGGGGGGGCCGGAGCCGCCGGAGCCGCCGAGGCGGCCCCGGGAACGAGGTTCGCCTTGGGCACCCGCTTGGGAAGGCCCGCGCCTGTCACGCCGCCCTCCACGGGCTTCTTGGCGACCTCGGCGGCCGCCCAGCCCTGGTCGGAGGGAGTGCTCCACGGCTGCCTCTCGGCCGCCGGCTCGGCCGGCCTGGGCTGCTGCGCCGGCTGGGGCGTGCGCTGCGGCAACGGCTGCGCCTGCTGCTGGGGCGTGCGCTGCGGCAGCGGCTGGGACTGCTGCGGCGGTGACGAGGAATGCGTGATCTGCGGGATGTTCTGGGTCTCCAGCCCCTGCGGACCCCGCCTGACCCGCTGCTCCAGCGGCCGTGGCCTGACCTCGGCCACGGGCTCGGGAGCGGCCTCCGGCTCCGGCTCGGGAGCGACGGACGCGCTGCTGCGGAACCAGTCGGAGCCCACCGCCGCGAAGATCGGCAGGAACTCCTCGGGCTCCGGTTCCGTCGGCGGCACCTCGACCACGGGAAGGGCCTGGGTGTTCTCCATCGGTTCCAGCCGCTGCGGCGTCCAGGGGTCGATCGCGGGCGGGTCGGGCCAGGCCGAGGGGAACGACGGCGGCGCGGTCGACGCCAGCGGGGACGACCACAGGTCCTCCACCGCGGAGGCGGGCACCACGGGCCCGGACCACAGGTCCGCGGACGTCGGCGCCGGCACCTGGGGAGGCGCCTGGGCGGGCGGCGTCCCGGGACCGGCCTGCGGCCGGGTACCGCGCCCGGCCCCGATCCCGGTCCCGAACGGGTCCGGGTTCGGGACGGAGCCGAACGGGTCGGGGTTCACCGTGCCGAACGAGTCCTGGTTGGACATGTTGGACATGCTGGACATGGAGCCGAACGAGCCCGCCGGCCCCCCGAAGGAGCCGGACGGCATGCCCTGTGCCGACATCGCCATCTCGGGCATCATCGTGGACTGGGCCACCACCTGCACCGGCAGGAGCACGACGGCACTGAGGCCGCCGGTGTCCGGACGCCTGAGCTGGACCCTGATGCCGTGGCGCATGGCCAGGCGGCCGACCACGAACAGGCCCATCCGGCGGGAGACCGACAGGTCCACCGCGGGGGGCTCGGCCAGGCGGCGGTTGGCCTCGGCCAGTTCCTCGTCGCTCATGCCGATGCCGGAGTCGGTGACCGCCAGGATGACGGCGCCCATCTCGTTGCCGTTGCTGGTCACCGTGATCTTGGTGTCCTGCGGCGAGAAGAAGATCGCGTTCTCGACGAGCTCCGCGACCAGGTGGACGATGTCGTTGACGGCCTGGCCGATGATCGAGATACCCGACTCGATCCGGAGGTTGACCCGCTCGTAGTTCTCGACCTCCGACAGCGAGGCGCGGACCACGTCGCTGAGCGGGACCGGCTCGCTCCACCGGCGGCTCTGCTCCTGGCCGGCGAGGACCAGGAGGTTCTCGGAGTTGCGGCGCATGCGGGTGGCCAGGTGGTCCAGCTTGAAGAGGCTGCCCAGCCGGCCCTCGTCCTGCTCGCCCTGCTCCAGGTCGTCGATGAGGTCGATCTGCCGTTCCACCAGCGACTGGGTGCGGCGGGAGAGGTTGACGAACATCGCGTTGATGTTGCTGCGCAGGCGGGCCTCGTCGCCGGCGAGCCGGATGGCCTCGCGGTGGACCTCGTCGAAGGCCCGGGCCACTTCCCCGATCTCGTCGCGGGAGGCCACTCCGATGGAGGGCACCTCGACGTTCGGGGCGTGGTCGCCGGACTCCCGCAGCACCCGGACGGTCTCGGGCAGCCGGGTGTCGGCCACTTCGAGCGCCTCGCTGCGCAGCCTGCGCAGCGGCCGGACGAGCGTGCCGGCCACCCAGGCGGTGATGAGCAGGATCAGCACCAGCAGGACCAGGATCGAGGCGCCGGAGATCACGGCGCTGCGCTGCTCGGCGCTCTCCATCTCCTGACTGCGGGCGACGACCGCGGACGCCAGGCGGCGCTCGAGGGCCCGCATGCCCTCCACGATCGAGGTGGAGGCTCCGTACCAGGTGTTGGCACTCGCGGACCAGGTGCGGCCGGCCATCCGCTCCAGCGGCTTGTTCTCGCGCATGAGGGACATGACGAGAGCGCGCACGGAGTCGGCCTGGTCGACCTTGGGACCGGTGACCGCGTCGCGGAAGCCCTTGATGTCGGTGGCGGAGGCGGTCGCCCTGAAGGCGTTCTCCTCGCTCTGCTGGCTCCGGTACGCGCCGAGGAGGTCGGCGGGGTCGTCGAAGTCGAACTTGCGGTCCAGGAAGCTGACCATGAGGGTGCCGCGCTGCCTGGCGACCTGCTCCTTGGCCCGGGTCAGCGCGCCCAGCGCGAGCGCGTCTCCGATGAGGCGCTCGTCGCCGCCGCTGCGGCCCAGGTCGTCGTGGAGGGTGATGAAGTCGGTGATCATCCGCGTGTACATGCCGAGGGCCGCCCGGGGGAGCACGCTTCCGTCGGTCATCAGCCTGCGCAGGCCCGGGAGTCCGTTGAGCCAGCGGCGGATCTGGGCCACCTCGGTCCGGACGCGGGCGGCCTGCGACGCGTCGAGGGCGTCCATGGCGGCCAGCGTCTGGGTCCTGCTCCGGTCGACCACCTCGCGCTGTTCCTTGACCCTGCCCAGGTTGGTGCGGGTCTTGGCGGCGATGGACCAGGCGGTGAGGTCGCGTTCCTCGGCCATCTCGTGGGAGAGGGTGCCGAGCGACTCGACCAGTGAGGCGACCTCGCTCATCCGGCGGTACTCGTCGGCCGTGGACAGGGCCGTGGTGAGCTGGAGGCCGGTCAGGAGCACGGCCGCGGCGGTCGGGAGCAGGATCAGCGCGACCAGACGGGGACGCACGCGCCAGTTCGCCGGCAGGAGTCGACTGCCCACCCCTGACGCGCGGTGGCTCCGGCGGTCTTGTGTCATCACTGGCCTACGTAACCCCTCGCCGGATTTGGAAGCGGCGGAAGCAATTTGAGCACATCCTTTATGTCACTTCGAATGGAGTAAGTACCGACATATCCCCTCAAAAGGGACATGCGGCATCAAAGTTTTCAGGCGGGCCGGAAGGAATCCTTCACCTCCGGAGCCTGGTGCTTGATCATCAGATGGCGGGTCACAGAGTATTCCTGAACCGCCTCCTGACTCATGTCCTTGCCGAAGCCACTTCCCTTGACCCCGCCGTGCGGCGCCTCGGACGCGATGGGCAGATGGTCGTTCACCCAGGTCACGCCCACGTCGAGCCGGTGCGAGACGCGCAGTGCCCGCGCCACGTCCCTGGACCAGACCGAGGAGGCCAGCCCGTAGGGGGTGTCGTTGGCCAGCCGTACCGCCTCGTCCTCACCGTCGAAGGGCAGTGCCACAAGGACCGGACCGAAAAGCTCACCCTGAACGATCTCACTGTTCTGCGCGGCGCCGGAAACCAGGGTCGGCGGATAGTAGAACCCGGGCCCCTCGAGGGGGACGCCGCCGTGCAGCACGGAGGCGCCCGCGGCGACGGAGCGCTCGACGAAGCCGTGCACGCGGTCGCGGTGCCCGGCGGAGATCAGCGGGCCGATGTCGGTGGCCGGGTCCCAGGGGTCGCCCACCGTGATCTGGGCCAGCGTCGCGTGGAGCGCCTCGACGGCCTCGTCGTACACGTCGCGGGAGATGTAGACGCGGGTCGCGGCCGTGCAGTCCTGACCGGTGTTGTAGGTGGCGCCCATCGCGACGCCCCTCGCCATCTCCGACAGGTCCGCGTCGCCGAAGACCAGCGCCGGGGCCTTGCCGCCGAGTTCCAGGTGGACCCGCTTCAGGGAGCCGGTGGCCCCGCGCATGACGGCGCGGCCCGTCGCGGTGGAGCCCGTGACGCTCACCATGTCGACGCCCGGGTCGGCGACGAGGGCCTCCCCCACCTCGGCGTCGCCCAGGACGACCTGGAGCAGGCCGTCGGGCGCGCCGGCGCGGGAGAACAGCTGCGCCATCCTGAGCGTGGTGCCCGGCGTCTGCGGGGCGGGCTTGATGACCACCGCGTTCCCCGCCGCCAGCGCGGGGCCGATCTTCCACACCGCCATGACCAGGGGGAAGTTCCAGGGGGCGATCGATCCCACGACCCCGACCGGGCGGCGCACCAGCACCGAGGTGTAGCCGGAGCTGAGCACTCCCGCGCCGGTGCCGTCCAGCGAGCGGGCCGCGCCGGCGAAGAAGCGGAGGTTGTCGGCCGCGAACGGCAGCTCGCCGTCGCGGAAGACCGCGGCGGGCTTGCCGGTCTCGATGACCTCCAGCCGGGTGAGCTCCTCGGCGTCGCCCTCGACGAGGTCGGCGAAGCGCAGCAGCACCCTGGACCGTTCGGCCGGGGTCGCCGTGCTCCACTCCTCGAACGCCGCGCGGGCCCGCCGCACGGCGGCGGCCACCTCCTCGACCGGGGTGTCGGCCACCTCCCGCAGCAGGTCGCCGGTCGCCGGATTGATCAACTTGCCCATGGAACTTCCCTCGTCGTGGTGATGCGGGGAGCCGTCAGGCGCCGGCCCGCTCGATCAGGTCGGCCGCCCTGCGCAGGCCGTCCCGGCCGCGGATCTCCTCGCCCGCGGCGGCCAGGCGCTCGCGGAGCGCGGTGTCGCCCAGGAGCCGCTCCAGCGCGCCGGTCAGCTCCTCGTCGGAGAAGGTGTAGGTGGCCAGGCGCACGCCGTAGCCGAGCTCGTGGACGCGCTGCGCGTTGTCGTACTGGTCCCAGAACAGGGGCAGCAGGATCATCGGCTTGCCGAAGTGCAGCGCCTCGGTGGTGGTGTTGTTGCCGCCGTGCGTGATGACCAGGTCGACCATCGGGATGATCTTGGTCTGCGGCACGAACTCGGCGCCCCACATGTTGCCGGCCAGCTTGATCTCCTCGTGCAGCGGCCCCATGGAGACGATGAAGCGGTACGGGGTCGTGGCCAGCACGTCGATGACCCGCTGCATGAGGGCGACGTCCGCCGAGCCGAGCGAGCCCAGCGAGAAGTAGACCAGCGGCCCCTCCTGCCCGGCCAGCGACGCGGGGAGCTCGAAGCCGCCCTCCGTCTCGCGCACCGAGGAGTCCAGGCGGTGCCAGGAGTCGCCCAGCGGCCGGGCGTCGGTGTAGTCGGCGATCTCCGGGAAGACGTACAGGTTGAGGTCGCCCTCGTGGATGAAGTCCAGGTCCGGCAGCGGGCGGGCGCCCTGCTCGACGACCCACTCGTTGAAGGCGGTCCAGATCTCGCGGTGGGTGCGGTCGTACTCGGCCTCGAAGGCGCCCCACTCGGAGCGGTCGTCGGCGGGCAGCCCGGAGAAGACCGGCGCGACGCCCTCGCCGCGCACCTCCAGCGGGTTGCAGGACACGATCCGCACGAACGGCTTGCCCGCCGTCAGCAGCGCCGGGAAGGTGATGACGTTGTCCTCGACGATGACGTCCGGCTGGACGCGCTCGATAATCGCCTTCAGCTGAGGCTCGCAGTACTTGGCGCCGTCGATAAGCGCGTCCCAGATCGGCTTGGTCACCGTCTCCAGCTGCTCCAGGGTCGACTTCCGGTATTCGGGGGCGGTGTCCCTGATGAAGTCCTTCCAGAACTGCCCGGCGTCCTGCTCCTCCTCGGACGGCGGCGCGAGATCGACCAGGTCCTCCTCGAATCCGAGAGCCTCCAATTTCCCCTTCCAGGAGGCCTCAGCTGCGAAAACGACTCGATGTCCGCGCTTACGAAGAATGTCACCGATGCCGATGCAGTTGTTCGTCGGCCCGTAGGCACTCTCCGGCATGAACAGGATCGTGAGAGACATCACGCCTCCTTGCGTCTAGGGGGTTGCGGCTTTTGAAGAATGATTCAATTCTCGGCTGGTAAAAACGCCGGGAAACGGTCACTATGGACCCCGGCACAGAGCGTGGTTTTCAACGAGCGGGGGAATATGACGCGCAAGGGACGGGCGGACCGGCGCCTGGATCTCATCGCGGCCGCACACCGGGCGATCGTCCGGCACGGCACCGAGGGGGTGCATCTCAACCACGTCGCCGAGGAGGCCGGTCTCACCTCCGGGGCGGTCCTCTACCACTACCCGCGCCTCAGCGAGTTGCTGGTCGACGCCCACCACGCCGGGATGGAGCGCTTCTACGAGCAGAGGCTCAAGCGGATCAGCGGCATGCGCGACCCCGCGGAGAAGCTCGTCGTGACCATCCGCTCGGGACTGCCGCACGGCCCGGACGACCCGGACGTCCGGCTGCTCAACGAGCTCGGCGGCGCCGCGGCCCGCAACAGGATGTACGCGCTCCTGCTGACCACGCTCTACGACCGCCAGGTCGCGCTCTACCAGAGCATCCTCGACACCGGGGCCGCCCTGGAGACCTTCAAGCTGTCCGGCGACTCGCTGCCCATCGCCCGCAACCTCGTCGCGCTCGAGGACGCGTACGGCTACCGCATAACGGCCCGCCACCCGGTGATCGGCGCGCAGGAGGCCGCGGAGCTCATCCTCGACTACGCCAGGACCGCGACGAACAACCCGCTCAAGTCTTCTCATTGAGGGATCAGCACTCCGTCGGCGTCCGCCCAGCCGAGCGCGACGGAGGAACCCGCCCGCACCTGCGTGGCCCCGGGGGTGGCCACCAGGACGGGCGTGGGGCGCCCGCTCACCTGGACCGACACGTGCGAGACTCCGCCGAAGAAGCTCACGTCGACGACCTCGCCGCGCAGTACCCCCTCGGTCCCGATCCTGAGCCGCTCCGGCCGTACGGCGAGCAGCGCGGGCGTGCCGTCGGGCAGGTTCGAGACGCCGGGAAGCACGCCGAGCCCGTCGCCGGCCAGGCCGACCGAGCAGGCCCTGCCGGGGAAGATGTTGTTGGCCCCCACGAAGTCGGCGACGAACGGGGTGCGCGGGCGCTCGTACAGCTCCACCGGGGCGTCGACCTGCTCGACCGAGCCCGCGTTGAAGACCGCGATCCTGTCGGCGAGCGACATGGCCTCCTCCTGGTCGTGGGTGACCACGACGAAGGTGATGCCGACCTCGTTCTGCAGCCGCTTGAGCTCCAGCTGCATCTCCGCGCGCACCTTCTTGTCCAGCGCGGACAGCGGCTCGTCGAGCAGCAGCAGGCGCGGCCGCTTCACGATCGCGCGGGCCAGCGCGACCCGCTGCCGCTGGCCGCCGGAGAGCTGCTGCGGCTTGCGCCCGGCCATGGTGTCCAGCCCGACCTTCTCCAGCACCTCGCCGACCCGGCGGCGGACCTCCGCCCGGCCCAGCCTCTCCCGCTCCAGGCCGTACGCGACGTTCTTCGCCACGGTCATGTGCGGGAACAGGGCGTACGACTGGAACATCAGGTTGACCGGGCGGCGGTGGGCCGCCTGGCCGAGCAGGTCCTCGCCGTCGAGCGTGACGGAGCCCTCGTCGGGGGACTCGAAACCCGCCAGGATCCGCAGGAGCGTCGTCTTGCCGCAGCCGCTGGGGCCGAGCAGCGCGAAGAACTCGCCCTGCCGGATCTCCAGGGAGACGTCCGACAGCGCCGTGACGTCGCCGAAACGGCGGCTGACACCTGTGATCTTCAGCATTAGGACAGCGACTCCGTCAGTCGGGTCATCCGCTGGGTCACGATCACCGCGGTGAAGCTCACCAGCAGCAGCAGCGTGGCCAGCGCGTTGATCTCGGGGGTGACCCCGAAGCGGACCATTGAGTAGATGACGATGGGCAGGGTCGGCGTGGTGGGCGCGGCCGTGAAGTACGCGATGACGAACTCGTCGATCGAGAGGGTGAACGCCAGCAGCGCGCCCGCCGTGATGCCCGGCGCCAGCTGCGGCAGCGTGACCCGCAGGAACGTGGTGAAGGGCGTCGCGCCCAGGTCCCTGGACGCCTCCTCCAGGGAGGTGTCGGCTCCCGCGAGCCGGGTGCGGACCACCGCGGTCACGAACGCCATGCCGAACACCGTGTGGGCCAGCAGCACCGAGTGCAGGCCGAGGGTCGCCTTGACGGTGGCGTAGAACACCAGCAGCCCGATGGCGAGCACCAGGTCGGGCAGGACCGCGGGCATCACGCCCAGCGCGTCCAGCGCCCGCGACCTGGTGTGCCGGGCCAGGCCCACCGCCAGCAGGGTGCCGAGCACCGTGGCCAGCACGGTGGAGCCCGCGGCCACGACGAGGGTGTTGACCAGCCCTTCGCGGATCTTGGCGTTCTGGGCGAGGACGCCGTACCAGTCCAGGCTGAAGCCCTCGTAGACGTAGGGAGACTCGCCGGCGTTGAACGACATCACGACGAGCACGACGATCGGCGTGTAGAGGAAGACGTAGGCCGCCCAGAAGGGGACGTACAGCAGGCGTGATCTACGCACGTCGGGCACTCCAGGCCTGCAGGAGCAGCAGGACGATCAGCACGGCGATCAGCGCCAGCGCGAGGGTGGATCCGAACGGCCAGTCGCGCGCCTTGAGGAACTGGTCCCTGATCAGGTTGCCGACCATGATGGAACGGCCGCCGCCGAGCAGTTCGGGGATGATGAAGTTGCCGAAGCTCGGCACGAAGACGAACAGGCAGCCGGTGAACACGCCCGGCAGGGTGAGCGGCAGCGTCACCGACGCGAACGTGCGGACCGGTGAGGCGCCGAGGTTGGCCGAGGCCTCGCGCAGCTGCGGGTCGAGCTTCTCGATCGCCGCGTACAGCGGCAGGACCATCAGCGGCAGGTACGAGTAGACCAGGCCGGTGACGATGGTGCCCTGGTTGTAGAGCAGCTCCAGCGGCTTGTCGATCAGCCCCAGGTCCAGCAGGGTGGTGTTGACCAGGCCGGGGCCGCTCAGCAGGATGATCCAGGCGTAGATGCGGACCAGGAAGTTGGTCCAGAACGGCAGCACGATCGCCACCAGGGCGATCGTCTTCCACTTCCGCGGGAGCCGGGCGATCAGATAGGCCGTCGGGTAGCCGACCAGCAGGGCGATCAGCGTGGCGATCGTGGCCAGCTTCAGCGAGCCGAGCACGACGTCCAGATAGAGCGGGTCGAGCAACCGGGCGAAGTTCTTGCCGGTGACCTCGTAGACCACCCCGCCGAACCGGCCCCTGCGGAAGATCGTGAAGCTGAGGAGCAGGGCCAGCGGTACCAGCAGGAGGACGAGCAGGTACGTCAGGCCGGGCCCCAGGAAGACGAGCCTTCCCAGGGCACGCGACCGGCGCGCCCGCGATCTCGCGGACGCGCCGGAAACGGTGGTGGAACGTGTCACTGCTTCGCCGAGACCTCGGTCGCGAGCTGGGTGAACTTGACCGAGTCCTCGCCCAAGTCGATGATCGACTCACCCTTGAGCAGGTCGGACGGCGTCATCTGCAGCGGGGCGTTGGCAGCCTTGAGCTTGGCGTCCATCGCGTCCATCGCGGCCTTGTTCGGGACCTTGTAGAGGATGTTCTCCGCGGCCCAGCCGTGGACCTTCGGGTCCAGGATGTAGTTGATGAAGGCGTGCCCCGCCTCCTTGTTCTTGGAGGACTTCAGCACGACCATGGTGTCCACCCACAGGTCGCTGCCCTCCTTCGGGATCACGAACTTGATGTTCTTCTCGGTGGTCGGGCACCAGCCGTCCCACGCCTCGACCATCACGGCCTCGCCGGTCTTGAGCTTCTCGCCGAAGGTGGTGTCGTCGTAGCCGAGCAGCTTCGGCTTGGCCTCCAGGAGCTTCTCCTTGACCTTGGCGATCTCCTCGTCGCTCTTGGTGTTGACCGAGTAGCCGAGCGCCTTGATGGCGGGAAGGGCCAGCCAGCGTTCGGTGGTCATCATGGTGACCTTCTTGAGCGCCTCGGCCGGCGGGTTGAGAATATCGTTCCAACTCGTCGGCGGCGTCTTCACCAGGTCCGTGCGGTAGCAGATGCCCGTGGTGCCCCAGGTGTAGGGGACCGAGAAGACGTTGCCCTTGTCGTAGGACAGCTCCTTGGCCTCGGGGTAGAGGTTCGCGAGGTTGGGGATCAGCTCGGGGTGCAGCGGCTCCAGCAGCCCGGCCTCGTTGAGGGCCTGGGCGTACTGGCCGGAGACGAAGGCCACGTCGAGGCCGGTGTCGTTGCCGGCGGTGAGCTTCGCCATGATGTCCTCGTTGGTGGCGTGCTCCGTCACCTTGAGGGTGGTCTTGAGGTTGTCCTTGACCCGCTGGGGCAGGTCCTCGGGCGTGTAGCCGGCCCAGACGGAGATCGTGACGCTCTGCTTGGAAAGGTCGGCGTTCGGGTTGAGCTGCGCCGACGAGGCGCTGGCGGCGGGCGCGGCGGCGGTGTCCGCGGCCTCACCGCCACAGGCCGAGACTGCGAGCGCGAGACCGGCGACCAGGGCGGCGGCCGGAAGACGACGGGTGTACCGAGTGCGGGACACGGCCGCTACTCCTTCAGAATTCAGTGTAATTGGGGTAGACCGGCCGTTAGGGACACGGCAGACCAAAGCAGGAGTGTTGCAGTCAACATTAACTTGAGCAAGACTTCCCCCGACATCACCCCTGGAAAGTTTGGTCCGTTTGTTAAATCCTGCTTCAATCTGGGACCGGCTCGACACGGTTCCCCAGGCCGGCGACGGGCGGACCAGTGAGCTCATCGCGGCTCTGACCTGCGACGTCCCGGATCCATTCGACGTCCGCCGATTCCATGCGCTCCCCGCCCCGATCACTACTCTTTTCTCAATCGACACTCAATTGTCATCGACCGGCGAGGGCGTCCGAGGCGCCGAACGGGGGGTCGGGGTCGACCAGACCAACCACTCGGTGGTCGTCGGCGAGCGGGTCGTCGTGAAATGGCTCACCCCGCCCGCGCCGCTCCCGGCGCCCGCCCCCGACGTGTTCGCGCACCTGACGTCGGTCGGCTTCACCGCGACCGCCACGCCGTACGCGTCCGTCTCCCGGCGCGCCGGCGACGGCTCCGAGCTGCTGCTCGCCCTCGTCACCGCGTACCTGCCCGGCGCCGCGGACGGCTGGGAGTGGTGCGTGGACGAGGCCGTCTCCGGCGGCACCTCCTTCGCCGCCGATCTGGGTGTCCTCGCCGCCGACCTGCACGCGGCGATGGCGACCCCGTCCGCGACCTTCCCCGACCCCGTGACGCACGCGGACGCCGTACCGACGGGAGAGAGCCCGTGGTCGCTGCGGGCGGGCGAGGCTCTGGAGGAGGCGCTGGCGCTGACCGGCGGAGAGGACGGCGACTGGCTCGCGGAGCGCGCCGGCGCGCTCCGCGCCGAGCTGGCCCCCCTCGCCTCCGTGGGGGCCACTCCGCTGATCCGCATCCACGGTGACCTGCACGTCGGCCAGATCCTCCGCTGGCGGGACGGCTACGCGGTGATCGACTTCGACGGCAACCCGACCGTCGCGGGCGCCGACCCCTTCCAGCCCGCGGCCCGCGACCTCGCCCAGCTCACCACGAGCCTCGAACACGTCGGGCAGGTCGCGATCAGGCGCCGCGGCGCGGACCCCGAGGTGATCGCCGGCTGGTCCGCCGCGGCCCGCGCCACCCTGGAGCCGGCCTACCTCGGGCGGCTGGCCGAACGGGGCCACGCCGCGCTCCTGGACCGTTCCCTGCTGCGCCCGTTCGAGATCGAGCAGGAGTGCCGCGAGCTCGTCTACGCGGCCAGGCACCTGCCCCGCTGGCGCTACGCCCCGATGGGCGTGCTGCGGTCCCGGTACCGATGAACCCGACGAACCCGACACCGATGAACCCGAAGACCTCGACGACCTCGACGACCTCGACGGAGGAGAGACCGTGATCCCCGAGCTGTACCTCGCCGATCTGGAGGCCAAGCCCGCCGCGCTGGCCGCCCTGGCCGACGCCCTGGAGGCGGGCGACCCCTTCGCGGGGATCCCCTCGGGGATCCGGCGGGTGCTCCTCCTCGGCATGGGCAGCTCCCGCTACGCCGCCCGGGTGGCCGCGCTGCGCCTGCGGGCCGCAGGGGTGGACGCGGTGGCCGAGTACGCCTCCGCGGCCCTGTCCTACCCGCCGAGCCCGGACACCCTGGTGGTCGCCATCTCCGCCACCGGCGGCAGCCGGGAGACCCTGGACGCGGTGGCCCGCCACCGGGGCCGGTCCTTCGTCCTGGCGCTGACCAACAACCCGGACTCGGCCGTCACCGAGGGCGCCGACCTGGTGGTCCCGATGGTGGCGGGCGAGGAGCGCGGCGGCGTCTCCTGCCGGACCTTCCAGCACACCCTCGCCCTGCTCCTGGCACTCGGCGGCCATCTGACCGTCCCCGGCTGGGGCGGGCGGGTCCCGGCCGGGGACGAACCCGGCGGTTTCGGCCGGGACATGCCCGAGCTGCTCCGCCGCACGGCCGAGGCCACCGCCGACCTGCTCGACCGCCGCGGCGAGTGGCTGGAGGAGGCGGCGGCGCTGCTCGACGGCCCGCACGGCGTCTACACGATCGCCCCCGCCGAGCACCTGTCCTCGGCCGAGCAGTCGGCGCTGATGTTCCGGGAGGGCCCGCGCAGAGCGGCCGACGCGTGCGAGACCGGCGACTGGGCCCACGTGGACGTCTACCTCACCAAGACCCTCGACTACCGCGCCATCCTCTTCCCCGGCTCCCGCTACGACGAGCAGGCCATGGACTGGATCGGGCAGCGCGGCTCCACCGTCCTGGCCGTCGGCGGCGAGCTTCCCGGCGCCAGGGCCTCCGTCCGCTACCGTCACGACGACGACCCCGACGTGGCGCTGCTGACCGAGACCCTGGTGGCCGAGCTCGTCGCCGCCCGCTGGTGGCTCGCGGGAAGCTGACGCGGGCTCCCCGCCCCCTCGCGCGGAACCGGCGCGTGGGTGCCGCCACGACGCGGTCAGCTGACCGCGTCGCTCCCCGCTTCGGACGTTGCGACGATTCCCGGCGCGCCGCACGGTGCTCCGCTCGCCCACTTCGAGCGGCGCAACGAGCCCATGCCGGAGTTTCCGGCGAGGTGACGGCACGTGGAGACGGTACGTTCCGCGGCCCGGAGCCCGGTGTCAGTCGCGTGACGTATCTATCAAGGCGTCGCGCAGTTGCGCGCGTGAGGTGATGCCGAGCTTGGGGAAGGCTCGGTACAGGTGGGTGCTGACGGTGCGGTGCGACAGATAGAGCTGCTGGGCGATCTCCCGGTTGGACAGGCCGTCGGCGGCCAGCCGGGCGATGTGCAGCTCCTGCGAGGTGAGGAACTCGGCGGTCGGCGGGACGCGCAGGTCGCTGGCCTCTCCCGCGGCCCGCAGCTCCTGGCGGGCCTTCTCCCCCCAGGCGAGCAACCCGAGCACGTCGAAGGCGTCGCGGGCGGCCCGCAGCGGCGCGCGCGCTTCCTGGATCCGCCGCCGGCGGCGCAGCCACATGCCGTGGGCGAGCAGCAGGCGCGCCCGCGCGGTGGGCCAGCGCGACAGATCGGCGCTCAGCGCGTCAAGATAGAGCGCCTCGGCGTCGGCGTCGTCGGCCAGCACCGCACGCGCGTGCCGGAGCCCCAGGTGCAGGAGCGGAGACGGGGTCCGGGCGGCCACCTGCTCCAGCTCCGTCACCGCCCCTCTGGCCGTCTCCCGCCGGCCGGTCGCCACCGCGGCCTCGGCCAGCTCGCTGATCACCCACTGCCGCCAGATCTGGTGGTGGGCGGCGTCGCCCGGCTCGAACAACCGCCACAGGTGTCCGAACGCGTCGTCGTACCGCCCGGCGCACAACGCGATCATGCCCCTGGCGTGCTGGAGCACCGCCACGGCCGAGCTGATCGCGACGGTGCCGAGCACGCGCTCGCCCTCGGCGGCCAGCGCCAGGCCACGTTCCTCCTCACCGCGGAGCCCGGCCAGCAGCGCCAGCATCCCCAGGGACGAGGCCTGCCGTCGCACCTGCGCGGTCTCGCGGGCCAGGCGGTGGGCCTCTTCCGCGACCAGAAGCGCCCCAGCCCAGTCGCCGCAGAAGACGTGGCGCCACACCTGCGTGCTGAGCGCCCGCGTGAGCAGCCCCAGCCTGCCCTGGGTCCGCAGATCGGCGATCGAGGCGTCCATGAAGTCGCCGACCAGGTCGAAGGCGCCGACCGTGCTCGCCGCGATGCCCAGGAGCCGGGTCGCGGCCCCGTCCAGCCGGGTGTCGCGCATCTTGGTCAGGCGCTCGATGACGTCCGCCCCGCGTTCCACCGCCCCCGCCGTGGCCAGGGTCACCAGCAGTTCCGGATCCTCGTCGCCGGCCGCCAGCCGCTCGGCCAGGTCGATGACGCGCCGGCGCTGCTCCCAGCCGGGGTCGCTCCACCAGCAGCGGATGGCCGCCGCCCGGACGAAGCCGAGTGCGAGCTCGCGGTCACCCGCCGCCTCCACCTCCTCGGCGGTCGTGACAAGCCGCCGGATCCGCGCGGGGCCCTCGTCGCGCCCTTCTCCCAGCATCTCGGTCAGCCAGACGACCCTGGCGCGCGGCAGCTCGCCCAGGACCGACGGCTCGGCCAGCGCGAGCAGTTCGGCAACTTGGTCGCCGCGGCCGAGTTCGAAGGCCAGCTCGGCCGCGGCCAGCAGGCGACGGGCACCGGCCGTGGACTCCTCGCTGACCTCCGCCGCACGGCGCAGGGCGGTCACCGCCACCGGGATCGCGCCGCGCTGCCGGGCCCGCGCGGCCACCTCCGCCAGCTCGGCGGCGACGGACTCGTCCCGATGGGCGATCGCCGCGGCGCGGTGCCAGGTCCTGCGGTCCGGGTCGCGGCCGTGCACCCCGGCCAGCGCGGCATGGGCGGCCAGGCGATCGACGCGGCCGGCCTTCTGGTAGATGGTCGAGCGCACCAGGGGGTGCCGGAAGCGCAGGGCCTGCCCGTGGAGCTCCACCAGCCCCGCGTCCATGGCCGGGGCGAGCGCCTCGGCGGTCATCTCGGTGCCCGTCATCATTCCGCCACCCGCGAGGACGTCGGCCAGATCGTGGCCGTCGTTGGCGGCGGCCACGAGCAGCAGCCCTCTGGTGTGGGGCGGGAGTTCGGCCAGCCGCACGGCGAAGGCCCGCTCCAGGCGCGCCGTGAGCGGCAGCAACCCCGCCTCGGCCGTGGCCGTCCCGGTGTCCAGCGCGAGTGGCAGCTCGACCAGGGCGAGCGGGTTGCCGTCCGCCTCGCTCAGCACGCGCCGGCGCATGCCGGCGCTGAGGTCGGCGGCCCGGGCGTTCAGAAGCGCCTCCGCCGCGGCGGGATCCAGGCCGGCCAGCCTCAGCTCGGGCACGTCGCTGTCGTCCAGGCTGGTCGGGTAGCCGTCGCGAAGGGCCATCAGCAGCACGATCGGATCCGAGCGCACGCGCCTGGCCACGAACCCCAGCACCTCGATGGTGGGCCGGTCCAGCCACTGGAGGTCGTCCACCACGATCAGCAGCGGCCGACCGGCCGCCACCTCACCCAGCAGGTTGAGTACGGCCAGCGCCACCAGGAAGGGTTCGGGATCGCTGACCTCGGCCATCCCGAAGGCGCCGAGCAGGGCCTCCCGCTGGCGGGCGGACAGCCGATCGGCGGTGCCGAGCATCGGCCGCAGCAACTGGTGGAGCCCGGCGAACGGCAGGTGCGTCTCACTCTGCACCCCGGAGACGCTGGACACCATCACACCGCGCGCCTCGGCCCGTGCGACGGCGACAGCCAGCAAGGCGGACTTGCCGATACCTGGCACGCCGGATACGACCAGGGCGCCACCGCCCTCGTGAACGAGGTCTACGAGGCCCTCGATCTGGGCCGTCTCGCGGTCGCGCCCGAAGAGCATGATCACGCGATACCTTCCCCGGAATCCGATGATCAAATTGTCGCATAACTACGTCACATGACGAATGACCGCTGCCTTGACTTGGAGGCGCCGCGGGGGGTGCGGAGGGGACTTGGGGCGCCGCGGCGGGTGCGGAGGGCCTCCCCGCCGACTCGTACCGACTCGTGCCGTCCGAGCGCCGTCCGTCACGAACACCGGTTTCCGTAACCTCGTGGATCTTGGGAGCGCCGGTTTTCCACGTAAGCTTTGTGTGATCTCCACCGGATCGCGGAGAAGGAGCGCTCGATCACCACTCCAGCCAGCTTCGCGGAGGTGCTGCGTCGCCATCGGCACGCGGCCCGCCTGACGCTGGAGCAGCTCGCCGAGGCTTCGGGGGTGAGTGACCGGACGCTGTCGGACATGGAACGCGGACGCAGCAAGGGCCCCCAGCACCGGACCGTCACCGCGCTGGCCGACGCCCTTCGCCTGGCCGACGCCGACCGCGAACAACTCGTCGAGCTGGCGCGCGAGGGCCGCCTGCGCGACCGCTGGGCCCGCCCGACCGGGCTGTGCGAGCTGCCGCGCTCCGTCGACGACTTCACCGGCCGGGCCGCGGAACTGGCCTGGACCGGCGAGCTGGCGCACGCCGGGGACGCGCCGGGCGCCGCGGGCGTGCGGCTCGTCACCGGCTCCGCCGGGCTGGGCAAGACCACGTTGACCGTCCGCGCCGCCCACGCCCTGCGGCCGGACTTCCCCGGCGGGGTGTTCTTCCTCGACCTGTTCGGTATGTCTCCGCAGCCGCTGCCCGTCGACGAGGCCCTGGGCACGCTGCTTCGCGCACTCGGCGTCGCGGACCAGCGGATGCCGGGCGACGTCGCCGGGCGTGCGTCCCTGTACCGGTCCCTGCTGCGTGAACGGCGCGCGCTGATCGTGCTCGACAACGCCGCCTCCGAGGAGCAGGTCCGGCCGCTGCTGCCCGGCGGCGGCGCGGGCAAGGCCCTGGTGACCAGTCGCCGCCTGCTGGCCGGCCTGGAGGGAGTGCGCAGACTCGGCCTCGGGCCCCTGCCCGTGCTGGAGGCCACCGAGCTGCTGACCGGAATCCTGAAGGACCGCGGCACCTCGGACGAGGGATCGGCCGTCGGGCGGCTCGCGCAGCTGTGCGGCGGGCTGCCCCTCGCGCTCCGGATCGCCGGGAACCGGCTGGTCAGCCGGCCCGGCTGGAACGCCGCCGACCTCGCCGCCCGGCTGGCGAACGAGGAGCGCCGCCTGGACCAGCTCAGCGCCGGCGATCTCAAGATCGCCACCGCGTTCGGGTTGTCCTACGAGCAGCTGGCCCACGCGACGCGACGGCTCTTCCGCCGGCTCGCCCTGGTGCCGGGTCGCGGCTTCGACGCCGCTCTCGCCGCCGTGGTGGGCGGCACGTCGATCGAGGGGGCGTGGGACGCCCTCGACGAACTCGTGGACCTCGGACTGCTGCAGGACAGCACGTCGGGACGCTACCGCTTCCACGACCTGGTCCGGCTGTTCGCCCGCGACCGGCTTCGGGAGGAGGAACCCGCCGACGAGCGCGACACGCTCACCGTGACGATGACGTCGTGGCTGGTGCGGACGGCCACCGCCGCCGGGCGGTGGTTCGAGCCCGGGTACGGTCCTCCCGACCGGCCCGTCCCCGGCCTCGCCGCCCTGTCCTCCCCGGAGGAGGCCGACCACTGGCTGCGCGTGAACGTGGACAACTGGCTGGGCGCGTTACGCCACATGGTGAGCACCGGCCGGTTCGCCGCCGTCCTCGACTGCGCCGAGTCGATGCACTGGTTCTCCGACCGGTGGATGCACGCGCCGCACTGGTACGAGGTCTTCACCCTCGGAGCCGAGGCCGCCGCCGCCCTGGACGATCCGGCCCGGCAGGCCGAGCAGCTGAACCTGCTGGCCTGGGTCCACCTGGTGCCGCGAGAGGACCTGGAGACCACACTGCGCTACACGGCCCAGGCGATGGACCTGGCCACGCGCAGTGGCGCCACGACGCAGATCGCCTTGGCCCACCACCATGCGGGGGGCGCGCTTCGACGGCTCGGGCGGCTCGACGAGGCCATCGTGTCGGAAACCCAGGCGGCGAGGATCTTCAAGGCCAACGGCGACATCGATCGTTACTCCCATTGCCTCGGCGCCCTCGGCACCTGTCTTCGCGACGCCGGACACCACACCGAGGCACTGGAGCAGTACCTCGACCTGTTGGCCCTGCTGAACGACGACCGGTCGGGGATGACGCCGGGCGTCGCGGCGTTCACCCGGCCGATCGCGCTCGCCCGCATCGGCGAATGCCTGGGACTGCTCGGTCAACGGGCCGAAGCGATCACCAAGCTCACCGAGGCGATCAGCCTCATGGAGCAGGCTCGGTTGCCCGTCCCGCAGGCCCGCTCCCTGGAGACGCTGGCGGCCTTGCTGGCCGACGAGGAACGCGCCGGCGAGAGCCGCCATGCCTATACGCGGGCGGCAGAGGTGTACGAGGCCGTCGGCGACGCCGAGGCGAGCAGCCGCTGCCGCGACCTGGCGGACACCGCGCCCTGACGGTTTCCGCCCTACTTCTGCGTCCTGTTCTGCGTGGCCGGGCCGCGTACGCACGACTTGGATGGAGTGCACCGGGACAGACACCGGGCCTGTCGATCCAGCTCAGGAGCGACCATGACCAGTATCGGGAACATCGTGCTCGTGCACGGTGGCTTCGTGGACGGATCCGGCTGGCAGGGCGTCTACGACGAGCTGACCGGGGACGGGCTCCGCGTCCGCGTCGCGCAGAACCCGACGCTGTCGCTGGAGGGCGACGCCGCGATGGTCCGCCGGATCCTGGACGGTCTCGACGGCCCGGCCGTCCTGGTCGGTCACTCCTACGGCGGGGTCGTCATCAGCGAGGCCGGTACCCACCCCAACGTCGCTTCACTGGTGTACGTCGCCGCGTTCGCCCCCGACACAGGCGAATCGGTCGACACCCTCATCGCCGCGTTCGCTCCCGACACCGGCGAATCGGTCGACACCCTCATCGCCGCCACGCCGCCCGGCGCGCCGGTGCCGCCCGTCCTCCCTCCCGTGGGGGGCTTCCTCCTTCTCGACCGCGACAGGTTCGCCGCCTCGTTCGCCGCCGACCTGCCCGGCCGGGTGGCCGCGTTCATGGCGGACTCCCAGGTCCCGTGGGGCGTGGACGCCTTCGGCGGGGCGGTCACCGAACCGGCCTGGCGGCACAGGCCCAGCTGGTACCTCGTCGCGATCGAGGACCGGATGATCCCGCCGCCGGCCCAGCGCATGATGGCCGAACGCGCCGGAGCGAAGGTCGTCGAGGTCGTCGGCAGCCATGCCGTCCACATATCCCAGCCCGCCGCGGTCGCCGACCTCATCCGCGAGGCCGCCGCCTGACGACGTCCGCCCTCACGGGGCCGGACACCGGTCACATCCGGCCGGACAGTTCCACGAAGCGGTAAGGCGCCGCTCACAAGGCGTTCGGACAGGAAACAAAACCCTCCCCGCCTCGACGGGGGCACCGGCCGGTCTTTCGCCGGACCCGGTCATCACCGCCGAGGCCGATGCGCCGCGGGACGAGGGCGAGGCCCGCGCCGCCGGAACCCGCGGCGGGCGTGCCCGTGACCGCGGTGCGCCACCGGTACGTCATCCGCGGATCTCTCACGCTCAACGCCCCGCGCGGCGCCCATGCCGCCCGGGCGGCGATCGATCGGGCCCGGCGCTTTCCGGCGCGGGTGCCCGGCCCTGACAACAGGAGGCAGACATGACAGGTAGACCGGTGACCAAGGCCGCTGTCGTCGGCACCGCTCTCGAATTCTACGACCACGCCCTCTTCGGCCTCGGAGCGGCGATCGTCTTCGACGAACAGTTCTTCCCGGCCGACATGCCCCTCGCGGGCACCCTCGGCTCCTTCGCCGCGTTCGCGGTCGGATTCCTGGCCCGCCCGATCGGCGGTGTCGTGTTCGCCCACTTCGGCGACCGCGTCGGGCGTAAGCCCATGCTGGTCGTGACGCTGCTGCTCATGGGACTGTCCACGGTCGGCATCGGACTGCTGCCCACCTACGAGCAGGTGGGCCTGGCGGCGCCCGTCCTGCTCGTGCTGCTCCGGCTGGCGCAGGGTTTCGGCGCGGGAGCCGAGTACGCGGGCGCCCTGGTCCTGGTGGCCGAGACCAGTGCCCCCCGCCGGCGGGGTCTGTGGGCCTCGCTCCCCGGGGCGGGCGTCCAGATCGGAATCCTGACCGCCACGCTGGTCTTCACCGCGGTCACGGCGCTGCCGTCGTTCGAGACCTGGGGGTGGCGGTTACCGTTCCTGCTCAGCCTCGTGGGCGTGGGCGTGGGGCTGTTCCTCAGGTTCCGGGTGCCGGAGTCGGAGCTCTTCGAGCGCGAGCGGGCGCGGGGCCTGAGCCGTTTCCCTGCGCTGGAGGTCGTCAGAAGGCAGCCGCGGATCCTGCTGATCGCCTTCGCGGCCAACGCCCCCTTCGGTGCGATCGCCTACGTCTTCAGTGTTTTCGTGTTGTCGTACGTGACCAGGACGCTCGGTCTGCCGGCCACGGTGGGCCTGGTCGCCAAACTGCTCTCCGCCGCGGTGGCGATCGCGGTCACGCCGCTGTTCGGGATGCTGGCCGACCGCGTCGGCCGCCGTCCCGTCTTCCTCGGTACGGCGCTTCTGCTCGCCGTGTTCGCCTTCCCGATGTTCTGGCTGATCGACACCGGCCGCCCCGAGCTGGTGATCCTCGCGGTCGTGCTGGGGTACGGCGTCTGCGTCGCCGGGATGTTCGCCGTGCTGGCCTCGCTGCTGACCGAGCTGTTCGACACCCGCCATCGCTACAGCGGCGTCGCGATCGCCCGCGAGTGGACGGCCGCGCTGACCAGCGGCCCCGCTCCGCTCGTGGCGGCAGGCCTGGTCGCGGGCGCCGGTGGCGTGTCCTGGCCCATCGCCCTGCTGGTGGTGGCCTGCTCGGCGCTCGCCTTCACCGCGGTCCTGTTCGCCCCGGAAACCCGCCACCGGAGCCTGAACGAAGCCGTGAGCGAACCGGCGATCCGCACAGGTGCAGTCATCTGACGGATGGCCGCCGAGGGCCGCGGATCTAGCGTCGAGCCCGCCGACACCGATCAGAAAGGCCGCGAGATGCCCTACGTGAGCACCGCCGACGGTACGCAGATCTTCTACAAGGACTGGGGCAGTGGTCAGCCCGTCGTCTTCAGCCACGGCTGGCCGCTGAACGCCGACGCCTGGGACGACCAGCTCCGCCTGGCCGCCTCCCACGGCTTCCGCGCCGTGGCGCACGACCGCCGCGGCCACGGCCGCTCCGGCCAGCCCTGGAACGGCAACGACATGGACACCTACGCCGACGACCTGTCCGCCCTCCTGGACACGCTCGACCTGCGCGACGCGATCCTGGTCGGGCACTCCACCGGGGGCGGGGAGGTGACCCGCTACATCGGCCGCCACGGCACCTCCCGGGTGAGCAAGGCCGTGTTGCTGGGCGCGGTGCCGCCGCTGATGCTCAGGACCGAGGCCAACCCCGCCGGGTTGCCGATCGAGGTGTTCGACACCATCCGGGGTGGCGTCGAGGCCGACCGCTCGCGGTTCTACAAGGAACTGGCCATGCCCTTCTACGGCTACAACCGGCCCGGCGCCCAGGTGTCGCAGGGCGTCATCGACGCGTTCTGGCTGTGGAGCATGCAGGTCGGCCTCAAGGGCGCGCTCGACTGCATCAGGGCCTTCTCCGAGACCGACTTCGCCGAGGACCTCAAGCGCTTCGACGTCCCCACCCTGATCGCGCACGGCGACGACGACCAGATCGTGCCCGTCGTCGCCTCGGCGCTGGAGAGCTCCAGGCTGGTCAAGGGCTCCACACTCAAGATCTACGAGGGCGCCCCGCACGGCCTGGCCGGTGCCTTCGAGCGCGAATTCAACGCCGACCTGCTCGCCTTTCTGAACGCCTGAAGGAGCACCCCCATGACTTCTCCGCGTCGCCTGCTGGGCATCCTCGTCGCCGGTTGTCTCCTGGCCCTCGGCCTGCCCGCCGCACCCGCCACCGCGACCGGCACCGCAACCGCGACCGCGACCGCGAAGCCGACCGTGGTACTCGTTCACGGCGCGTTCGCCGACGCCTCCGGCTTCAACGACATGATCACCCTGCTGCAGCGGGCCGGATTCCCGGTGATCGCACCGGCCAACCCGCTGCGCGACGTCGCCGGTGACGCCGCGTACATCTCCAGCGTCCTGGACACCATCCCCGGCCCGATCATCCTCGCCGGCCACTCCTACGGCGGCATCGTCATCACCAACGCCGCCCGCGGCCACGACAACGTCAAGGCCCTGGTCTACCTGGGCGCGTTCGCGCCCGACCAGGGGGAGAGCGCCCTGCAGCTCGCCGGCCGGTTCCCCGGCAGCAAACTGGGCGAGGCGCTGCTGCCCCGGCACTACCCGCTGCCCGACGGCACCATGGACGGCGTCGACGGCTACATCACCGCCGACAGGTTCCGTGAGGTCTTCGCCGCCGACCTGCCCGCCGCCAAGACCCGGCAGATGGCGGCCACCCAGCGGCCCGGCAGCGTCACCGGCCTGTCCGACGGCAGCGGCGCGCCGGCCTGGAAAACCATCCCGTCCTGGTATCTGATCCCCACCCGGGACAACGTCATCCCGCCCGCCGCCCAGCGCTTCATGGCCGGACGCGCCGGCAGCAAGGTCCGCGAGATCGACTCCTCGCACGTCGTGATGACGTCCCACCCCGCCGCCGCCACCGCGGTGGTCCTGTCCGCCTACGCCGCCACCCGATAGCAGGGGGAACCGACATGAGACCCGACACGATCGTCTTGATCCACGGCTTCTGGGTCACCCCGCGTAGCTGGGAGCACTGGGTCGCCCGCTACGAGGCTCAGGGATTTCGAGTGCTGGCCCCGGCCTATCCGGGTTTCGAGGTGGAGGTGGAGGCGCTCAACGCCGACCCCACCCCGATCGAGAAGGTGACCGTCCCGCAGATCATCGAGAGCCTGGAAACCCTGATCGGAGGCCTGGAGACGCCGCCCATCCTGATGGGCCACTCCGCAGGCGGCGTGTTCACCCAGATCCTGCTCGACCACGGCTACGGCGCCGCCGGGGTGGCGATCAACTCCGCGCCCACCGAGGGGGTGCAGGTGGTCCCGCTGTCGCAGATCCGCGCCACCTTCCCGGTGTTGAAGAACCCCGCCAACCGGCACAAGGCGGTCGGGTTCACCTACGAGCAGTGGAAGTACGCCTTCACCAACACCTTCCCCGAGGACCAGGCGCGGGCGACCTACGAGCGCTACCACATCCCCGCCTCCGGCAACATCTTCTGGGGCAGCGCGCTGGCCAACATCCACCCCGGCAAGGACGACAACTACGTCGACTACCACAACGACGACCGCAGGCCGCTGCTGTTCATCGCGGGCGAGAACGACCACCTGATGCCGCCCAAGATCCAGCGTTCCAACGCCAGGCACTACAAGTCCGCCACCGTCACCGAGGTGGTCGAGTATCCCGGCCGTTCCCACCTGATGCCCGCCGAGCAGGGCTGGGAGGAGATCGCCGACTACGCCCTCACCTGGGCCCTCGACCACTCCTGACATCGACTCCCCGGGGGGACCACCACCCGGCCGTCCCCCCGGGCACTCCGAAGGATCAGCGCATGACGGAAGTCAGGTTCACCCACATCGGCGGCCCCACCGTCCTCATCGAGTTCGAAGGCTGGCGACTGCTGACGGACCCGACCTTCGACACCCCCGGCCGGACCTACGCGTTCGGCTGGGGGACCTCCTCCCGCAAGCTCACCGGCCCCGCCCTCCCGCCGGACGCGCTGCCGCCGCCGGACGCCGTCCTGCTCACCCACGACCACCACGGCGACAATCTCGACGACGCCGGGCGCGTTCTGCTGGCCACCACCAGAACCACGATCACCACCTCCTCGGGCGCCCTCCGCCTGGGCGGGACCGCCCGCGGGCTCAGGCCCGGGCAGAGCACCCGGCTGGAGGCACCCGGCCGGCCGCCGATCGAGGTCACCGCCACTCCCTGCCGGCACGGGCCGCCGCTCAGCCGTCCCATCGTCGGTGACGTCATCGGCTTCGCCCTGACCTGGCCCGGCCAGACCCACGGCTCGCTCTGGATCACCGGCGACACGGTCTACCACCGTGCGCTCCGCCAGGCCGCCGCCCGGATACGGCCGGGTACGGTCCTGCTCCACCTGGGCGGCGTCGGCTTCCCCCTCACCGGGCCGCTGCGCTACACCATGACCGCCCGCCAGGCCGTACGGCTGTGCGAGGCCATCACTCCGCACACGATCCTGCCGGTCCACTACGAGGGCTGGCAGCACTTCCGGCAGGGCCGCGACGGCATCGAGCAGGATCTGCTGCGGGCGCCGGGGCAGGTCGGCAGCCGGTTCCACTGGCTGCCCATCGGATCGGCGGAACACGTGCGTCTCTAGACACCGGCCTTGCCACCGAGGAAGGCGGCCTTTCCGGCTCCGGCAGCCCGTTGACCTCACATCCGGGCTCGGGAAGCCGCGCCGCCCGCCGGGAGACCGGCCCCGGCCTGTTCCCCGTCCGGCCGGAGGTCCCGTCAACGAGCGCGCCACCAACCCCCACCGGGTTGGCCGAGCCTAGCCCCTGAGGTGGTTGAGGACGCGTTCGAGCAGGTCGGGCCCGGGGCCCGCCGCGGTGACCCGGGGATGGTGGATCCGCACCAGGCCCTCGGACTCCATGTCGGAGACCAGGACGCGGGTGACGCCGAGGGGGACACCCAGGAGCGCGGATATCTCCGCGATCGAGCGGATGCTGCGGCACAGGTCGCTGATGAAGCGGTATTCCCGGATGTAGGACAGGCCGAGCGGGGTCGTGGTCGTGGTCGAGACCAGCGCCTCCATGGCGAGCTTCGAACTCGGCACGACCCGTCCCCCGGTCACGGCGTACATCCGGACCAGCGCGCTCTCCTCCTCGGCCGGCTCGTCATGCTCCGGCCCGTACCCGAGGCGCCCCTCCCGCCGGGTCCCGAACCCGGGCGGCTCCTCCGGGGAGGCGTATCCCGGCGGCTCCGCCCCGGAACCGTGCGCGGGTGGCGTCGCGGGCCATCCGTGTCCCGCCGGCTCGGCCGGGAGGCCGTACCGGGGCGTGTCGTCCCACCGCTCGTCCCACCCCTCCTGCCGGGAGAAAAGGTGACCGTCGCGAAGCTCACGTCCGTGGTCCCGGTTGCCGGCCCGCACGCTACTGTTCCCCCTTCGGAAGCTCGTTGCGCGCCTTGCGCACGCCCTCCTGGAAGCTCGCCATGCGGCTGCGCATCCGCTCGGGCGAGAGGGCGGGCCGGTCCGGCGCCGGCGCCGGGGACTGCTCGGACCGCACCGGCGGCGTGACCGAGCCGGGGACCAGGTTGGCCCGGGGGGTTCTCCTGGGCAGGCCGGCCTCGGTCGTACCGCCGAGCACGGGAGCGCTCGCCGCCTGCGCGGCCTGCCAGCCGAGGTCACCGGGCGAGGTCCACGGCTCGGGCTCGGCCCGGGGCTCCTCGGAGGCGGGATCACCGGAGTCCCCGGAAACGGAGCCCTCGGAAACAGAGCTCTCGGAGGAGGAGCCCTCGGAAGCGGAGTCACCGGAGGAGGAGTCGTCCTCGGGAACGGGCCCGGAGGAGTCGCCGGAGGCGGCACCCGCCTCGGGGTGGGCCGCCCGCGCGCCGGGATCGGGGGCGGGAGCGGCGGTCCTGAACCAGGCGGACTCGACCGCGGCGAAGATCGGCAGGAAGTCGTCCTCCCGCTCCGCCGAGGTCCCCGCACCGGACGGCGACCCGGTCTCGCCCGGCGTGGGAAGGCCGTCGAGGAAACCGGGCGAGCCGTCGAGCGGACCGGGAAGGCGGCCGAACGGGCCGCCGGGCGGCTGCGGGAACTCCCCCTGCTCCCCCTGCGGGCGGCTCCGCTCCGCGGGCGGGCTCCACACGCTCCGCACAGTCGTCTCCGGCCTGACCCGCGAGGGCAGCGCCGGACTCGCCGCGGAAGGTGCCTGCGTGGCCGTGGGCGCCGCGAGCAGCGGAACCCGCGGGACCGGGGCGGCCGGATCGTCCTCGTCGTCGTCCGGGGTGTGCGGGAACGGCGGAACGGGCGAGCCGCCCGCGTCACCGGGGAACGGGGAGCCGGCCGCCCCCGCGGGGAAGCCGACCACCCCGGCGGGAAGGCCGGTCGCACCGGCCGGCGTCACCGGGAAGGCGGCCGCGGGCTGCGGGTAGCCGGCCGGCCGGCCCGCGAGGGGCGGCAGGACGAGGAGCGACTCGGGAATCATGATCATCGCGGTCAGGCCGGTGTCCTGGGGGCGGAGCTGGACGCGGATGCCGTGCTTGAGCGCGAGGCGGCTGACGACGAACAGGCCCATGTGGCGGGCGATCGAGGCGTCGGCGTCCTGCGGGTCGGCCAGGCGCCGGTTGACCTGGGAGAGCTCGTCGTGCGTCATGCCGATGCCCCGGTCGGTCACCGAGACCATCACGCCGCCGTCGTCGATCCGGCTGCTGGACACCGTGACCCTGGTGTCCGGCTGCGAGAACGAGACGGCGTTCTCGACCAGCTCGGCGAGCAGGTGGACCACGTCGCTCACCGCGGGGCCCGCGACGGCGACCTCCGACTGGACCCGGTTCGTCACCCGCTCGTAGTTCTCCACCTCCGACAGCGCGGCCCTGACCACGTCCATCAGCTCGACCGGCTGCCTCCAGCGCCGCGCCACCTCCTGCCCGGCCAGGACGAGCAGGTTCTCGCTGTTGCGGCGCATGCGGGTGGCGAGGTGGTCGAGCTTGAACAGGTCCGCCAGCCGCTGGTCGTCGCGTTCGCCGCGCTCCAGCCGCTCGACCAGGGTGAGCTGGCGTTCCACCAGGCTCTGGCTCCGCCGTGAGAGGTTGACGAACATCGCGTTCACGGTGGCGCGCAACCTGGCCTCGTCGCCCGCCAGCCGCACGGCCTCCCGGTGGACCTCGTCGAACGCCCTGGCGACCTCGCCGATCTCGTCGCGCGACACCACCCCGATCGGCGGCACGTCGGCGACGATCTCCCCTTCTCGCGACTCGCGGACCCGCTGGACGTACGCGGGCAGCCGCTCCCCCGCGACGTCCAGCGCCTCCCTGCGCAGCCGTCTCAGTGGCACGACCAGCGAGCGCGCCACCCCGACGGTGATCGCCAGCACGAGCGCGAGAAGGGCGACGACGGCCGCGGCGACCATCAGGGCGCGGCTCTGCTCGGCGTCACCGAGCCGCTGGCTGCGCGCGACGATGTCCTGGGCGTGCCGCTCCTCGGCCTCGCGCATGTGGCCGATGGTGACGGTGGCCGCGTCGTACCACTCCTTGGCGTCGTCCTTCCGCTCCAGGGTCAGGCCCCTGAGCGGGACGCCGGAGGCCGCGCGGAGCAGGACCAGCTCGCGCAGGAGTACGGCGCGTTCGGCGGTGCGGCCGTTGACGGTCTCGTCGAAGAGCCGGCGGTCCCGGCTTCCGGCCTCGGCGGCGAAGGTCCTGCGCTCGCTGCGCTCGGTGGAGAGCGCGCCGAGGAACTGCTCCATCTGCCCCTGCTCGAACCGGCCCGCCACGAGCACCACCGTCAGCAGCGCCCGCTGGAGGGAGATGGCCTCCTTGGCGCGGGCGAGCGCGTCCAGGGTGATCGCCTGGCCGGACAGGACGTCGTCGGCGCCGCCCTTGCCGAGCTCGTCGTACAGGGAGAGCAGGTCGGCGATGAGCAGGGAGTAGGCGGCGATGGCCGCGTCGGGCAGCAGCGTCGACCTCAGGGCCTGCTCGCGCAGCGGGAAGAGGTCGTCCAGACGGCTGATCGCGCTCTCGACCTCGTCCCTGGTACGGCCGCTCACCTCCTCGCCGAGCAGGGAGCCGCTCTCGCGGACGCGCGTCGCGGAGCCGTCGACCAGGTCCATCTGGGCCCGCACGTTCCTCACGCCGTTCTCCGGGCGGCCGAGGGCGATGAACCAGGCGGTCTGGTCGCGTTCCTCGGCCAGTTCGTGGGTGAGCGTGCCGATGTGGGCGGAGAGCCGGGCGAGGTCGTTGACCCGCTGGTAGTCTCCCGCGGCGCGCATCGAGGCGAACACCTGGACACCGCCGAGCAGCACCGCGGCGATCGTGGGAACCAGGACGAGCGCGACAAGGCGCCGGCGTACCCGCCAGTTCCGCGGGCGCAGGCGGCTGCCCGCGTCGTGGATCTCGTGTGGACTCACCGAACGCTGCCCTCTCGGTGGATGAACCTCTGGCCGAATTTCCCATGGTCCCCGGCAATTCGAGCACATATCAACCCGTGGGGCCAAGCGAACGCAGCCCGGTAAATGCGGTATCCCCGGCAGGACAGGAACCGGACCCGGGGCTCCGCCTATGGCTGGAACCCCGTTTTCGGCCCTCCGGATACCCTTATTGAGCATTTAGCAACCTATATGACCGTTTGTATCGTTCCATCCTGCGACCGCGGGAACCCGCGACGGGGTCGCGCCGGTCGCCGGGGGATCACGAAATTGTGATTCGCCATATTTACGCCATATCTTGACTCCCTACATCCGTAGCCCGCACCGCGCCCCCGGCCCGCCGAATCCGGGCGGCGAGCCCTGGAGGAGACCGTGGCCACATCCGGCGACGTCGCGAGCCAGGTTCGCGGCTCCCGCCCGACCGCCCGCGCCCTGTCCCTCCCGCTGCCCCTCCCCCGGCTGCCCCTCCCCCGCCGTCTCCTGGCGCTCGGCGCGGCCACCGCTTTGTTCGTCTCCCTCGCCGCGTGCACCGGCCAGGACACGCCGGGGACGGCCGCACCGGCTCCCCCGGCCTCCGGCGGGACCGTGAGGATCGCCCTCAACGAGTGGGCGGGCTACGAGGCCGGCGCCGCCGTCATCGGCCGCCTGCTCACCCAGGAGCTCGGCTACCAGGTGCAGACGGTGAAACTCACCCCGCCCGAGTCCTGGGCGGGCCTCGAGAAGGGCACGGTGGACGTGATCGTGGAGAACTGGGGGCGGGAGGCGCTGAAGCGGACCTACATCGAGGAGAAGAAGGTCGCGGTCTCCGCGGGAAGGACCGGCACCAGGGGGGTCATCGGCTGGTACGTCCCCCAGTGGATGGTGGACGAGTATCCCGGGATCACCGACTGGCGGCGGCTCAACAGGTACGCCCACCTCTTCAAAACGGATAAATCCGGCAATTTAGGCCAGCTTCTCGACGGGGATCCCTCGTACGTCACCAACGACGAGGCCCTGGTCCGCAATCTCGGCCTCAACTACCGGGTCGTCTACGCGGGCAGCGAGAAAGCGCTGATCGACGCCGCGAAACGGGCGACCCGCGACCGGACCCCGCTGCTGATGTACTTCTACGAACCGCAGTGGCTCTTCACCCAGGTCAAGCTGGCGAAGGTCAGCCTCCCGCCGTACGCGATCGGCTGCGACGCCGACCCCGCCAAGGTGCGGTGCGACTACCCGCCCTACCTGCTCGACAAGATCGTGAGCAGGCGGTTCGCCGACACCGGGGGCAGGGCCTACGAGCTGGTGCGGAACTTCTCCTGGACGAACGAGCAGCAGAACGCGGTGGCGAACGACATGGCCGGCAACGGCCTCGACCCCGCCACGGCCGCCCAGAAGTGGATCGACGCGAACAGGATCACCTGGAAGGAGTGGATCCCGGACTGACGGGTCCCCTGCGCGAGCCGGGCATCGGACCGCGTCCCGTTCCGGAGACGGCCCGAGACCCCGTCCGGGGACGGTCCGCGGAGCGCGGGCCCGTCCCCGGACGGAAAAAGCGTCACTACACCGACGTACCGTAGGCCGTGCGGACCCGCAGCACGTGCTCGACCAGGGTGATCAGCGTGCTCTTCACCGAGTCGCGGGAGCGGGCGTCGGTCCGCACCACGGGGACGTGCGGGGCCAGCGTCAGAGCCTCGCGCACCTCCTCCTCGTGGTGCGGGAACTCGCCGTTCCAGCCGTTGACACCCACCACGAAGGGGAGCTTGGCCTCCTCGAAGTAGTCGATCGCCGGAAAGCCGTCGGCCAGCCGCCGGGTGTCGATCAGGACCACCGCGCCGATCGCGCCGCGCACCAGGTCGTCCCACATGAACCAGAACCGGTGCTGACCCGGCGTACCGAACAGGTACAGGATCAGGTCACGGTCCAGCGAGAGGCGGCCGAAGTCCATCGCGACCGTGGTGGTGGTCTTGTGAGGAGTCAGCCCCAGGTCGTCGATCCCGGCGCTGGCGTCGGTCATCACCGCCTCCGTGGTCAGCGGCACGATCTCCGACACCGCCCCCACGAACGTGGTCTTGCCGACGCCGAACCCACCCGCGACAACGATCTTCGTTGACGTCAGGCCACCCTGGCTAGAGCCTGCGAAGTCCACTGAGAACCCTTTCGAGCATGTTGAGGTCCGGTTGTCCCTCGTTGAGGTGCGGCTGGTGGATGCGGACGAAGCCCTCGTCGACCATATCCGCCACCAGCACGCGGGCCACGCCGAGCGGCACCTTCAGCAGAGCCGAGATCTCGGCGACCGACCGGTACGAACGGCAGAGCCTGATGATCGCATCCTGCTCGGGGGTGAGCAGAGCCAGGTCCTCCTCCATGATGAAGGAGGAGGAGACCAGCGCCTCCATCGCCATGTGGAAGCGCGGCTCCGACCTGCCGCCGGTGACGGCGTACGGACGGAACAGGGGCTCGTCGTCCCCGGTTCCGTCAATCCCGAGCACGAGCCTCTCCCGTGAGGACACCGGGCGTGCGCGCGGTCACTACCGGCCCCGGGAGGACTGCAGCTCGGCGCGGAGCGCCGGGGTGAGCACCTGTCCGGCCCTGTCGACGAGCATCGTCATCTGGTACGCCACCAGCCCCATGTCACAGTCGGGAGAGGCCAGCACGGCGAGCACGGAGCCGTCGCTGATCGCCATGACCAGCAGCAGGCCGCGCTCCATCTCGACCACCGTCTGGGTGACGGCGCCTCCCTCGAACACGCGGGAGGCGCCCACCGTCAGGCTGAGCAGGCCCGCCGCGACGGCGGCGAGCTGGTCGGCCCGGTCGGGGGGAAACCCTTCGGAACTGGCGATCCTCAGCCCGTCGGCGGAGACGCACACCGCGTGCGCGACACCTGGCGTGCCGCGGACGAACTCGGTGATCAGCCAGTCGAACCTGCGTGCCTCATGACTCAGGATCGTCACGAGCCCTCCTCCTTGTCCACCAGGCTCCTGGTGGTGGTATCGACTACTTCGGCACGGCCCCGCCGTACACCTTGCTGGAAGCTCGACAGACGGCTGCGCACCCTGTCCGGTGACATGGGCGGCATGGGGCTGGACGGCACGGCTGCGGCCGTACCGGGTACGAGATTCGCCTTGGGGGTGCGCTTGGGCAGGCCCGCGGCGGTCACCCCGCCGAGCGCGGGCTCACTCGCCGCCTGGGCGGCCCGCCACCCGGCGTCGGCGGGGGTGTTCCAACTGTCCGGCTCGGCCGCCACCGCTTCCACCCGCTCTCTCGCCGGCGGTGTGTCGCGAACCGGCATGCCGGTCGGGGGCGTCGGCTCCTCCCCCCACGCCGGCGCGTCATAGGGCTCGCCCTCCACTCCGGGAGACGCCACCCGTCCCGGGGATCCCCCCGCGACCGGGTGCTCGCCCGACTCCTCCGCCCGGCGGAACCAGGCCGACTCGATCGAGGCGAAGATGGGCAGGTACTCCTCCTGCTCGGCCTCGAGCGGGGAGACGCCCACCGCGGGCATCGCCCCCACCGCCGTGTCCTCGTACGAGGACTGGCTCCAGGCGGAGAAGTCGGAGACGGGAGCGCCGTTTCCGTTTCCGTTGACCTGTCGCTTGGGCAGCGGCGGGCCGCTCCTGGCCGGGCCGCCGGGCGGACCGGAGGGAGCCCCCGGGGCCGGGGGGGCACCGAACGGCGGAGCGGAACCGAACGAGGGCGCGTCCACGGACGCCTGCCCGAACGCCTCCTGCCCGAACGCCTCCTGCCCGAACGCCTCCTGCCCGAACGCCTCCTGGCCGAACGAGGTCTGCCCGTACGACGCCTGCCCGAAGGGATTCGACCCGAACGGGGACTGTCCCTGCTCGAACGAGGGGTGGGTGTGTCCGAACCCGGGCTGGGGCTGCCCGTACGAGGGCTGCCGGACGGGCGGGCGACCCGCCGGCGTCTGGGCGAAGAGGTCCTGCGAGGGAGCCTGCTCGGCCCCCCAGGAGGGCGTCTGGACCGGCTGGACCGCCTGGACGACGAGCTCCGGCGGGAACAGGACCATGGCGACGAGACCGCCGCCCTCCTGCGGGCGCAGCTGGACCCGGATGCCGTGGCGCAGCGCCAGGCGGCCGACCACGAACAGGCCCATGCGCCGTGACACCGAGACGTCGACGACGGGCGGGTCCGCCAGCTTGCGGTTCGTCTCGACGAGCTCGTCGTGGGTCATGCCGATGCCCGGGTCGCTCACCGCGAGCAGCGCGCCGCCGCCCTCGATCACGCTGCTGGAGACCACGACCTGGCTGGCCCGGGGGGAGAACTGCAGGGCGTTCTCCACCAGCTCTGCGACCAGGTGCACGATGTCGTTGGCGGCGCTGCCCGCCACCGAGATGGTGCGGTGCACCTTGACCTGGACCCGCTCGTAGTCCTCGACCTCCGACAGGGACGCGCGGACGACGTCGACGAGCTTGGCCGGCTGGCTCCGCCTGCGGGTCGGCTCGTGACCGGCGAGGACCAGGAGGTTCTCGGAGTTGCGGCGCATGCGGGTGGCCAGGTGGTCGAGCCTGAACAGGTCGGCCAGGCGGCTGCCGTCCTCCTCGCCCTTCTCCAGGCCGTCGATCAGCGAGATCTGCCGCTCGACCAGGGTCTGCGTGCGCCGCGACAGGTTGACGAACATCGCGCTGATGTTGGAGCGGAGCTCGGACTCCTCGGAGGCCAGGCGCACGGCCTGCCGGTGGACCTCGTCGAAGGCCTTGGCGACCTCCCCGATCTCGTCGCTGGTGTCGACCGAGATGGGATCGACGTCGGGGGTCCGGGTGTCGCCGGAGACCCGCAGGCGCCGCACGACCTCGGGAAGCCGGAAGCTCGCCACCTCCAGCGCCTCGGCGCGCAGGCGGCGCAGCGGCGTCACCATCGAGCGGGCGATGACGACCGTGAGGCCGAGCACCAGCAGGAGCAGGAGCAGGATGAGCCCGGCGGTGATGATCGCGTTGCGCTGCTCGGCGTCCTCGAGGTCCCTGGCCCGGGTGACCACGTCACCGGCGACCTGGGTCTCGACCTTCCGCATCCGGTCGAGGACCACGCTGTTGTCCGAGAACCACTGCTTGACCTCGTTGAAGTCGGACAGCAGCCGTCCGGTGCGCGCGGGGTTGCTGGCGAGCACGATCACCCTGGCCTTGATCAGCTCGGCCCGGTGGACCCGCTCGTCGATCAGGGCGGTGACGAGGAGCTGGGCGTTGTCCGGGCTCGCCTCGACGCCGAAGTCCGCCTCGTACTCGTCCATCCGGGAGCGGGAGGCGATGAACTTCTCGACCTCCTGCGGGTTGATCAGCGAGGGCGCGTAGTAGCCGGCCAGCAGCCGGGCGCGCTGCTTGGAGACCTCCTCCTTGGCGTACGCCAGGGCGCTGAGCGCGCGGGTGTTGCCGATGATCTCCGGGTCGTCGCTGACCAGAGTGAGCTCCTCGTGGAGCGTCAGCAGCGGGGCGATCATGGAACTGTACCGTTCCACACGGGCGATGCCCGGCAGGCGGCGCAGCTCGGGAAGGCCCTCCAGCTGGTAGGCCACGTTCCTCGCCGCCTCGACGACCCGGGCGCCGTAGGAGTCGTCGATCGCCTGGACTTCCAGCCGCACCTTCCTGGCCAGCGCGTCCACGGTCCTGCGCTGCGCGTCGGAGCTTTCCTTCAAGCCCTTGTTCGAAGGCTGGAACGACGACCACGCGCCCCGGTCACGTTCCAACCCGAGCGCCTGGGCCAGGTCGCGGAGACCGCCCGAGTACTCCGCCGCGGTGGCGGTCCGCTGGTAACCAGCCACACTGTCCACGGAGGTCACCACGCGCGTGCCGGCGAGCACCACGCCCACCGCCGTCGGCACCAGGATCAGGGCCGTCAGACGCGAACGGACACGCCAGTTCTTCAAGCCGAACCGGGCGGCAGGCCGCTTGCCGCGGTCGGGTGCCGAAGCACCTCCGCTCTCGGATGTCGCCGTAGTCACCGCTCTCGCTACCCCTCAATCGCGACACAAGTGGACAACATCAGACCACAAGGTCATGGGAAAGAATCGGCAAAACCGACATAGCGACTTTAATCGTTACGAAGGCGACGAGGGACCGATTTTTTACGGTTACCGCAGGGCAGCCAGCACCTGATCGCGCACCTGCGCCCGCTGTACCTCGTCGGTCAGCGGGCGGCCGGCTCTGTCGACCACGTAGAAGACGTCCACCGCCTCTGCGCCGAGAGTCTCCACACGGGCGGCCCGTACGTCAAGGCCACATTCACCGAATGCTCTACCAATCCGCCACAAAAGTCCCGGACGGTCATGGGCCCGCACCTCGATGACGGTCGCGGTGTTGGACGCGTCGTCCACCAGGTTCACCCTCGGCGGCGCCACCGGCACCCGGGCCGGTCGCATCGACCTCGTCCTCCTGGCCAGGCGTTGCTCGATGTCGAGGCGGCCGGCCAGCACCAGGCGCAGGTCGGCCTCCAGCGTCGCGGGGTCGGGCGGCGAGCCGTACTCGGGCACGACCGAGAACTCGATCACGGCGGTCGTCCCCGCCGAGGCGGCCGACGCGGCGCGGACCACCATCCGGTGCGCGGCCAGCACTCCGGCCGCCCGCCAGAGCAGCCCGGCGCGGTCGGGCGCGACCACGGTGACCGCTCCCCCGTTGACGCGCACGGCGCCGCCGCCGTGGCGGGCCAGGGACGCCTGCTCCACCGAGAGGGACGGCGCGGGACGCAGCGGGGTTCCCGAGAGCGCCGAGCGGACCCGGCGTACCAGGTCGGCGACGAGCGAGGCCTTCCACGAGTTCCAGGCGGCGGGCCCGGTGGCGTGGCCGTCGGCCACGGCGAGGGCCGCCAGCAGTTCGAGGACCTCGCGCGAGCCGACGGCCTCGGCCACCCGGGAGATCGTCACCGGGTCGTCCAGGTCGCGGCGGGTGGCCGTCTCCGGCAGCAGCAGGTGGTGGCGGACCACGGTCTCCAGGATGTCGACGTCGGCCGGGGGCAGGCCCATCCGGGCCCCGATGTCGCGGGCGACGACGGCACCGGTGGTGGAGTGGTCGCCGGGGTACCCCTTGCCGATGTCGTGCAGGAGCGCCGAGATGAGCAGCAGGTCGGGCCGGGAGACCTCACGGGTGAACGAGGCGGCTCCGGCGGCGGCCTCGATCAGGTGCCGGTCGACGGTGTAGCGGTGCACCGGGTTGCGCTGCGGGCGGTGCCGCACCCGCTCCCAGTCGGGCAGCAGGCGGACCAGTATCCCGGCCTGGTCGAGCTCCTCCCAGACCGGCACGGCCGCGCGACCGGCGCCCAGCAGCGCCACCAGCGCGTCACGCGCCTCGTCGGGCCAGGGCACGGGCAGCGGCGGCGACTGGGAGGCCAGCGCGGTGACCGTGGCGGGCGCCAGCGGCAGGCCCGCCTCGGCCGCGGCGGCGGCGGCGCGCAGCACCAGCACCGGGTCCTTGCGCGGGTTGACCCCGCGGGCGAGCACGACCTCCCCGCCGTGCTCGACGACGCCGTCTGCGAGCGGGCGGCGGCCACGCGGGGTGGGACCGGTCAGCAACCGGTCGACGGTGCGCCAGGTGGCGTCGAAGGAGTGCCCGATCGTCCTGGCGGCCTCGGCGAGCCTGCGCATCAGCGCCTCGGCGTCGAGCAGGCCGAGCATCCCGGCGACCGCGTCCTGTTCCTGGAGCACCAGCCTGTCCGCGCCGCGGGCGGTCACCAGGTGCAGGCCGTGCCGGATGTCGAGCAGCAGCTCGTAGGCCTCGCGCACCCGGGGGCCGGGCGCCGAGGCGACCCAGGCCGCCGCCACGGCCTGCATCGCCTGCACGTCGCGGATGCCGCCGCGGGAGTCCTTGAGGTCGGGTTCGAGCAGGAACGCCAGCTCGCCGCTGGCCTCCGCCCGCTTGTCGGCGGCGTCGCGCAACTCACCCAGGCGGCGCCGGGAGTCGGCGCGCCACTCGGCGAGCACGATCTCGCGCGCCGATCGGGTCAGCTCCGGGTCTCCCGCCACGTGCCGTGCCTGGATCAGGCCGAGGACCGCCTTGAGGTCCTCCCTGGCGACCTTGGCCGCCTCGTCCACCGTCCGCACCGAGTGGTCGAGACCCGTCCCGGAGTCCCAGATCGGGTACCAGATGCGGTCAGCGACGCGCGCCACGTCCTCCCGCCCGTCATGGAGCAGGACCAGGTCGAGGTCGCTGCCCGGCGCGAGCTCGGAGCGTCCAAGGCTCCCGACCGCGACGAGCGCGACTCCGCTGAGGGCGCCGCGCTCGTCGTTTCTCGTCGTTCCCCCGTTGGGCCCGTACGGCGTGCCGACCGCGGTGCGGACCAGGTCCGTCAGCCAGCGGTCGATGTCCGCGGCCCGTTCCTTACGGGCCGCGGCGTACGAGCGCGTGTCGCCTCTCACCGGTTAGAGCGCCTCGGGTCCGCGTTCCCCGGTGCGGACGCGGACGACCGTGTCCACCGGAACGGACCAGACCTTGCCGTCACCGATCTTGCCGGTCTGCGAGGCCTTGACGATGACGTCGATGACGTCCTCGGCGTCCTCCTCCTCGGCGAGCACCTCGAGGCGGACCTTGGGCACCAGGTCGACCTGGTACTCGGCGCCGCGGTAGACCTCGGTGTGACCGCGCTGGCGGCCGTAGCCGCTGGCCTCGCTGACCGTCATGCCCTTGACCCCGAACTGCTCCAGGGCCGCCTTCACGTCGTCGAGCTTGAACGGCTTGATGATCGCTGTGATGAGTCTCATGCGTCCACCTTCTTAGACGCCGGGGTGGAGGCCGGGCCGTTGACGGCGGCCACACCCGAGGAGTGGATGGTGCCGAGGTCGTAACCGGTCTCGGCGTGGGAGGTGATGTCGACGCCGGTGATCTCTTCCTCGGCGCCGATGCGGAAGCCGACCGTCTTGTCGATGATCTTAGCGATGATCCAGGTGATGATGAAGGAGTAGGCGCCGACCGCGACCGGGCCGAGAACCTGCAGGCCCAGCTGCTTGACGCCGCCACCGTAGAAGAGGCCGGTGCTCTGCTGCTCCAGGAACGGGTAGGCGGCGATGAAGCCCAGGGAGACAGCGCCGATCACACCGCCGACCAGGTGCACGCCGACCACGTCGAGGGAGTCGTCGTAGTTGAGCTTGTACTTCAGGCCCACCGCGTAGGCGCAGGCCGCGCCGGCGACGAGGCCGAGGAGGAGAGCCGCCCAGGGGTCCACGAAACCACAGGCCGGGGTGATGGCGACCAGACCGGCGACGGCGCCGGAGGCGACACCGAGGCTGGTGGCGTGGCCGTCGCGCATCTTCTCGACCACGAGCCAGGCGCCCGCCGCGGCGGCGGTGGCGATCTGGGTGTTCATGAACGCCAGGCCGGCGGTGCCGTCCACCGCGAGCTCGGAGCCCGCGTTGAAGCCGAACCAGCCGAACCACAGGAGACCGGCGCCGAGCAGGACCAGGGTCAGGTTGTGCGGCCGCATCGGCTCCTTGCGCCAGCCGGCGCGCTTGCCGAGCACGAGCGCCAGCGCCAGCGCCGCGGCTCCCGCGTTGATGTGGACCACGGTGCCACCGGCGAAGTCCTCGATGCCGAGGTTGAACAGCCAGCCGTTGCCCCAGACCCAGTGGGCCACGGGGAAGTAGACAATGGTCGCCCAGACGATGGTGAACAGCACCCAGGCGCCGAACTTCGCGCGGTCGGCGATGGCACCACTGATCAGCGCGACGGTGATGATCGCGAAAGTGAGCTGGAAGGCCGAGAAGACCAGGCTCGGCATACCCGTGCCATCGTCCTTGGTGGCGGTGTCGACCAGGCTCTGCAGCCCAAGGGCGTCGAAGCCGCCGATGAACTTGTTGACGAGCTCGCTGCCGTTGTCGGTGAAGGTCAGCGAGTGCCCGTAAAGCACCCATGCGATGGTGACGGTGATGATGCTGACGAACGACATCATCATCATGTTCAGGACACTCTTGGCCCTGGTCATTCCTCCGTAGAAGAACGCAAGGCCGGGAGTCATCAACAGCACCAACGCGGTGGCTGTGAGCATCCAGGCAGTGGTGCCGCTATCGATCTTCATTCGACGCGACCCTCCCTTACAAATGGCGTGTGGCCGGTTTCACAGTCGCAGTGATCGCTTCCTGGGCTCCATCGACCGGCCGCGCACTGACGTTGCGCCACAGCGTGTTCTTCCACCGTTTCAAGGTGCGACCTTGCGTGTTTCACATCTGTGAATCTCGACCGCGTGGTGTTTCAGACGTGTTTCGGACGAGACGTGCCATGACTTGTAGTTGACCGTAAAAGCGCCCAGGTGGGTCGTGCTTGACGGTTCCCAGAGGGTTGGATGTCCCCGCCGATGGCGGTCGCCACGCCCGCCACGCCCCCTCAGGCCGGACATATAGGTAGGGCCGTAACCCCTGGCCAGGGGCTCGTGCGGCCTTGATCGACTTCGTCGCCGTTCACGCTCCGGCGGGCGGGTGTTCCGGACGGCCGTCTCAGTGACTGTCTGGTGGTCCAGGCCTCCGGCCTGCACGGGCGCGACGGTTACGGGCTCTTTTCAAGCCGTCCGGAACACCCGCCCACCTCCGCTGCACGAGTTCTCGTCGTACGGCGCGCGACCGTAGCTGCTTTCTCTCCGGCCGCCCGGTGAACGCTGTGCGGCTGAAGCAATCCGTACGAGACCGTTCAGGGCGAGCCGCCGTAACCGAAGCGTTACTTTCGAAAGGAGCGCACGGCGCGCACCGTGAGAATCAAATGTTCACGCCCCGATCCGGTCCGTGTTCAGCGGGTCAGGTAAGAAGCCCCGTGGCGTACATGAGGACCATTCCGGCGAGGATGCCGGCGATGCCGAGAGGGTGCAGCAGCCGCCCCGTGTGATCACGCACTGACGGCGCGATCTGGAGTATCACCTGCACGATCGCGCCGACACCCAGCCCCAGCAGCAGCGCGGCGATCGCGGGTTGCACCGTGGCGGCGCCGAGCCAGGCGCCGAGGATGGCCGGGCCGCCGGCGATGAGGCCCAGAAGCGCCAGCCGTGGCGGTGAGACGCGTTCCTCGCTGACCGGCGCGACGATGGCGAGGCCCTCGGTGGTGTTGTGGATCGTGAAGCCGACGACGAGCGTCGCGCCGAGGGCGAGCGCGCCGACGGCGTAGGCCGAGCCGATCGCGAGCCCTTCACCGAGGTTGTGCAGGCCGATGCCGACGGACACGAGCAGCGCCAGGCGGTGGCCGCCCGTCTGTCCCGGTCGTGCGGCCATCCAGGCGTGCACGCCGGACAGCAGCAGGTACGCGGCGACGGCGCCCATCGCCACGAGTCCGGCACCGCCGAGCCCGCTCGCACCGGCGTTGGCGACCTCCATGCCCTCGAGCGCCGCGTCGATCGCCAGCCAGGCGAGCAGGCCGATGGTCAGTGCCATCAGGGCGCGGATCCAGGTGGGAGGTACTCGTCGTAGCCACGGCAGCCAGAGCATCCCGATGGCCACGGGGATCACCCCGACGTACGTCCCCAGGAGCGTCATCAGGCCGAGGAATCCGGACGGGTCGGGGGTCGTGACGGCGACGGGGATGTCGTGGGTGACGACGCCTCCGGTGGAGGTGAGGAGCGTCACCTCGTAGGCCTCCGCGCCGACCCACGGGTAGGTGATCCGGACGTTGGCGGAGCCGAGGCGGCCGATCTCCGGTTCGCTCATCCGGAAGTCGGTGAAGGCGTCGTTGACCGCGACCTGGACGACGGCGACCGGATCGGCGCCCTGGTTGCGCACGACCAGTTCGATGGAGCCCGCGCCGAGTATCGTCCGCTCCACCGTGAGCTCCTCGGCCGGAGGGCCGTTGCGCGAGGTCAGGCCGGGGCCGTCCAGGACGGCGAGACCCGCGACGGCGACGGCGATGACGCACAACGGCAGGAGACCGAGCAGCCACGTGTTCAGGCGGGTGCCACTCGGATGACGTGCCCGGCGTTCTTCCATGTCACCGGTTCCTTTCGCAGTCGGTGGAAGCGGTGCCACCGCAACCGGCCTCGAAGAAGCCCATCCAGCCGAGCTCGGCGAACTCCGACTGGTGCGCGTGGAACATGAAGCGCCCCTGGCGGGGAAACGTCATCTCGAGAATTCCCCGCTGGCCCTGGCACAGCATCACGGTGTCGGTGTGCTCCGCCGGGCGCGATGACGTGCCGGTCGGATACCAGTCGAAGAAGTTCCCGTGGACGTGGAAGGAGTTGACGAGGTCGTATTCGAGGATGTTGACGAGATAGATCCTCACCAGCTCGCCGACGGTCACCTTCACCGGCTCTCCCACGTACGCGAAGGGAATGGTGTTGACCGCGTACAGCTCGTTCGAGCGATCGAAATCGGTGTCGAACCCGTTCATGACCATCACCAGCTCGTCGGCCTCGGTGCGCGCGCCCTTCGGGTCGATGACGAAGGCGCCGTACAGGCCCTTGGCGATGTGGGCGGCGAGCGGTGTCACGTGGCAGTGGTACAGATGCACGCCGAACGGCTCCGCGTCGAACTCGTACACCGCCCGCCCGCCCGGCTGGATCAGGCCGAGACCTATTCCCGCGGCCCCGTCGACCTCCGCCGCGTGCAGGCCGTGAAAGTGAATCGTGTGCGCGTGCGCCGAGTAATTGACGAGGGTGATTCTCAGGCGGTCGCCCTCATTCGCGCGAAGTGTGGGGCCGGGAATCCTGTCGTTATAGGTCCAGGCGGGGAACACGACCCCGGGAGCCACCTCGATCGGCTTCTCGCGAGCCACCAGCGTCCATTCTCGAAGCGTCCTTCCACCGGGCAGCGAAGACGCCTTTCCCCTGTCGAAATCCCGCAGGAGCGCCGTCGGGTGGAACCCGTTCTTTCCATTGTCCACCTGGGTGCCCGACCTGAAGCCGGCGTGCGCGGACCCCGCGGTGTGTGCCGGAACATGCTGGTGACCGCCTGGATCGGAGGCCGAAATCGCCGGCCTCCCGGCCAGACGCGCGGCGACAGCGGCCCCGACCGCGGGAGCCAATGCGGCAATTGCGCTACGTCGAGAGATGTCTGACATATGAAACACGGTAAATGGTAAAGGCTCGCGTTACAATACGCAAATTAGGCCCCTATTTGACCCAATATGCCAGAACAAAAGATGCTTTATTGGCAATGACGGCAAATGGCAATCACCGCCGTGCGACAGCCAAGCCCATGGCGACATCACGGTCAATCGACATGCCATTGATATCCGATTTGACGGAATTGCCGCAATGAACCTTTTCCAACCTGATCTCGCAGATGAGGGCGGGTACGGCAGACCCGGGCATCGAGGAGGGCGAGGCTCAGGATCGGCCATGCCGGCCGGCCCCGGTGATGAGTTGTCGCGCCCGCACCCGTCATACCTGCGACGGAACATGACGAGACGGAAGGATGACGTGATGAGTGCGGACACACGGCTGGAGGAGCTGGGCGTGAGCGGGCTGGGCGAGGTCGACGAGCCGGCGTTCTCGGGGCTGGCGGAGCGGCACCGGCGGGAGCTGCACGTGCACTGCTACCGGATGCTCGGGTCGTTCGAGGACGCCGAGGACACCGTGCAGGAGACGTTCCTCCGTGCCTGGCGGCGGCGGGAGACCTTCGAGGGGCGGTCGACGTTCCGGGCCTGGCTCTACCGGATCGCCACCAACGCCTGCCTGGACCTGCTCGCCAAGTGCCGCCCGGAGCCCGCGACCGGCGGCGAGGTGCTGTGGCTGCAGCCCTACCCGGACCGGCTGCTCGACGAGCCGCCCGCGGGCGACGCGGACGAGCCGGAGACCGTCGCCGTCGCGCGGGAGACGATCGAGCTGGCGTACCTGGTCGCGGTCCAGCACCTCGCGCCGCGCCCGCGGGCCGTGCTGATCCTGCGGGACGTGCTCGGCTGGCCGGCGAAGGACGTCGCGGAGCTCCTCGGGGACTCCGTCAACTCCGTGAACAGCGCGCTGCAGCGGGCCCGCGCCGGCATGCGGGAGCACCTGCCCGCCGAACGGCAGGACTGGACCGGCGGCGAGGAGGACGCCGGGACGCGCGAGCTGGTGCGCCGCTATACCGACGCCAGCGTGGCCACGGACATCGACGGGCTCGCCGCACTGCTGCGGGACGACGTCCGCTGCTCGATGCCACCCACGCCGGGCCTGTACGTCGGCCGCGACGCGGTGGTGAACGACTGGGTCGAGAGCGGCTTCGAGAGCATGAAGCACCTGCGCGCCGTCCTCACCTCCGTGAACCGGCAGCCCGCCGTCGCCTTCTACCTCTGGCGGAAGCAGGAGGGTGCCTACCTGCCGCTGACGGTCGACGTCCTGCGCGTCACCGGCGGAGCGATCACCGAGATCGTCACGTTCCACGACGACCGGTTCCCGCGGCTCGGGCTGCCGGAGCGCCTGCCGGCGGACGGCACGGAGTAGTCCCGTGCGGATACTCGCGCTGCGGGGTGGCGCGCGTGTCGCGGTGGCCACGGCCGAGTGGTGCGACGCGTTCGGCGTCGTCACCCGCGGGCGGGTGCAGCTGGAGCTGCGCGACGGCGAGCCCGGGCCGGTCCTCGGACGCGACGCCGGGTTCTGGCTCCGCGACACCGGCGTCCGCGCCCTGCGCAACCCCGGCCGTCGCACGGCGAGGGTGCGCATCGTCACCCCAGGGCCACGACCGTCACATGCCGGTCAACACGCCCCTACGCCAGTTACCGAATGACGGAGGACGACATGAACGACACGAATGGCACCGGAGTCGTCGCGGGCCCGGCACCGGACCGGACCGGCCGCGCCCACCGGCTCCGCGGGCTCGCCGGCATCGGCTTCGTCGCCACGCTCGCGGCGATGGTGGTCACCACCCTTACCGCCGCGCTTGCCCAGGCCGCCGGCGTCGACTTCGAGATCCCCGCCCTGGCGCGGAGCCTCCGCTCCCGGACCGATTGACGATCCCCTCAACGGGACGACACGCGGCGCGAGGACGCGGCGTTCCGGCGGGGCGGAGAGCGCCGTTCGTGACGTGGGAGGGCGGTCACCGTCCAGGCCCGAGCCGCGTCGCCGTCCACGACTGTGGCCGGGGTGGAACGCCCGAACCCGACGGCGGCGATGTCCGGCCGGGGACGAGTTCACATCACCGTGACACGGTACGGTGCCCCGCCCTGCGCTCTTCTCCGAGGTGGAGCTTCAGCTACGGCGCCCCACGCCGAGCGCTCCCGTACGGATCGCTTCAGCCGCGCGGAGTCCACCGGGCGGCCGGAGAGAAAGCCGCTACGGTCCGCGCGCCGTACGGCGAGAACCCGTGCAGCGGAGGTGGGCGGGTGCTCCGGACGGCTTGAAAAGAGCGCGTAACCGTCGCGCCCGAGCAGGCCGGAGGCCTGAACCACAAGACAGCAACTGAGACGGCCGTCCGGAGCACCCGCCCACCGCAGCGTGAACGGCGCCGGAACCCGTCACAACGCTGAAACCCACCGCAACACAAACGGCGACGAGCCCGAACAACCATGAAATCAACCCGATGAAACCGACCGCAGCATGAACACCAACGAAACCAACCCCATGAAACCGACCGCAGCATGAACACCAACGAGACCAACCACAGTGAACCGTCCACAGCCCGAACAGCCACGGAACCGCCACAGCAACAGAACCCGCCGCGAAACGCGTCAGGAAACCGATCCGGCACGGTCCGAACAAGACCGTGCCGGATCGGCAAGGGTCAGGCGGCCGTGGCCATCTTCCGCAGCCGGGCCAGGGCGTCACGCTCGATCCGGCGGGCGCGGTCGCGGCCGATGCCGTAGCGCTCGCCGACCTCGGTCAGCGTGTGCTCGCGGCCGTCCATCAGGCCGTAGCGCCAGCGGAGCATCTCGCGGGTCTGCCCCTCCAGCCCGGTCAGCCACACCTCCAGGCGCTCGCGCTCCAGGATGTCCATCGCCTGCTGCTCGGGATCGGCCCACGTGTCGTCGGCGATCATGTCGCCGAGCTCGGTCTCGTCCTCGTCGCCCACGCCCAGTTGCAGGGAGACGGGGTCGGAGGCCCAGCGGCGGAGCTCACGGACCCGCTCGATGGGAAGTTCGAGCACCGTCGCCAGGTCGGCGTCGGTCGGCTCCTGGTCGAACTCGGCGAGCATGTCGCGGCGGACGCGCATCAGCCTGGTCATCTGCTCGCCCGCGTGGGTGGGCAGGCGCACCGGCCGTGCCTGCTCGTGGATGGCGCGCCCCACCGACTGCCTGATCCACCACGTGGCATATGTCGAGAACTTGTAACCGCGCCGGTAGTCGAACTTCTCGACCGCGCGGACCAGTCCCAGGTTCCCCTCCTGGACCAGATCGATCAGCGGCATTCCCCGCCCCGAATATTTGCGCGCCACGGCCACCACAAGACGTAGATTGGCCTGGATGAATTCATCCTTGGCCCTCCGCCCGGAAACGGCCAGTCGTTCAAGCTCCTCATCGGCCGCGTCCCCGATCCGCGGCTCCGTCAATCCACCCAACCCACCGTCCAGCAACTGCTCGGCGAAGAGACCCGCCTCGATCCTCTTGGCGAGTTCGACCTCTTCCTCCGCGGTGAGCAGGGGCACCCGTCCGATCTCTGCCAGGTAGGTCCCGAGCAGGTCTCGATCAGAGACATGCTGATCCTGCGTCCGATTCCCCGTCGGCCTTGCCATCCGATGGCACCTCGCTCCGCCTGCTTATGACGTGTCCACTCGCTCGTTTGACGCCCCGTGCGCGCAGACACATCGCTTGTCTTTTCAACGGACGTGCCAGGGCAAAGATTCCCTCAAAAAGTACGCCTGGAGAATGGTTTGGATTTCCTCCTCAAGGAGGAGGTTTCCCGACGTGCCGCCAAGACTCGCGACCAACCCCTGCAAAGGGCCTCAAACCAGGCGGCGGCCCCGCTTCCACACCTGCGTCACCAGCGGCACCCCCGGCCGGTAGGCGAGATGGACGTAGCTGGGTGTGTCCAGAATCACCAGGTCCCCGCTGCTTCCCACCCGCAGCGTGCCGACGTCCCCGCGGCGCAGCGCCCTGGCCCCGCCGTACGTGGCGGCCCTGATCGCCTCCAGCGGCGTCATCCGCATCTCGCGGACCGCCAGCGCCACGCAGAACGGCATGGAGGAGGTGAAGGAGGAGCCCGGGTTGCAGTCGGTGGCCAGCGCGACCGTCACCCCGGCGTCCAGCAGGCGGCGGGCGTCCGGGTAGGGCGAGCGGGTGGAGAACTCCGCGCCGGGCAGCAGGGTGGCCACCACCCCCGACGACGACAGCGCCGAGACGTCGTCGTCGCTCAGGTGGGTGCAGTGGTCGGCGGAGGCCGCGCCCACCTCGGCGGCGATCCGCGCCCCCGGCCCCTCGCCCAGCTGGTTGGCGTGGATCCGCGGCAGCAACCCCGCCTTCACCCCGGCGAGGAGGATCTCCCTGCTCTGGTCGGCGTCGAAGGCCCCGCGCTCGCAGAACACGTCGACCCACCGGGCGTGCGGCGCGCAGGCCTCCAGCATCTCCCCGGTGACGGTGCGGACGTACTCGTCGGCCGAGGAGGCGTCGGGGGGTACGACGTGCGCGCCCAGGTAGGTGGTCTCCTCGGTGAACCCCCGCGCGATCTCCAGTGACCGGCGCTCGTCGTCGACCGTGAGTCCGTAGCCGCTCTTGATCTCGACCGTGGTCGTCCCCTGGGCGAGCATCTCGGCGACCAGGGTGGCGGTGCGCGTCACGAGCTCGGCGTCGGAGGCGGCACGGGTGGCCGACACCGTCGTACGGATGCCTCCCGCCGTGTACGGGCGGCCCGCCATGCGGGCGGCGAACTCCGCCGTGCGGTCCCCCGCGAAGACGAGGTGGGCGTGGCTGTCGACGAAGCCCGGGATCACGCAGCGCCCCTCCACGTCCACCCGCTCGTCGGCGCACGGAGCCGCGCCCGCGGGTCCCACCCACACCACCTCTCCGCCCTCGACGACGAGCGCCGCGTCCTCGATCTCCTCCCGCGCCGGGTCACCCGTGTAGAGCAGGCCGATGTGGTCGAAAAGGGTGCTCGTCACCGGCCGGTCCTCGCTCGTCATACCGACTTCTCCTCTCGCGCCTCGGCGATCGCCTCGGCGAGCATGGTGCCCACGTCGCCGAGGGCGTGCCTGCCGTCGGCGACCACGTGGCGCCCGCCGGACACCACGGAGTGCACGTCGGCGGCCGCGGCGGCGAAGACCACGGTCTCGGCCAGGTGCGCCGGGTCGGCTCCGGCCGTGCGGACCGAGTCGAGGCGCACCGACACCAGGTCCGCCCACGCGCCGGGGACGAGCATGCCCGCGCAGGCGAAGCCGAGCGAGTCGTGCCCCGCGGCCGTGGCGGTGTTCAGGAGCTCGGCGGCCGACCAGTGACCGCGTCGCTCCGTGGCCAGCCGCTCGTCCAGCTCGACCGCGCGGGCCTCCTCGAACAGGTCGACGACCGCGTGGCTGTCCGAGCCGAGCGTGATGGGCGCGCCCGCCTCGAACAGCCTCCTGGCCGGTCCGATGCCGTCGGCGAGGTCGCGTTCGGTCGTCGGGCACATGCACACGCGCGTACCCGAGGCGCCGAGCAGCGCGACGTCCACGTCCGACAGGTGCGTGGCGTGCACGGCGGTCGAGCGGGGGCCGAGCGCGCCGTGCGCCTCCAGCAGCTGGACCGGGGTCGCGGCGTAGGCCTCCACGCAGGCGGCGTTCTCCGCGCGCTGCTCGGAGACGTGGGCGTGCAGCGGGACTCCGTGGTGCCGGGAGAACTCGGCGACCACGGGGATCTGCTCGGCCCTGACCGCGCGGACCGAGTGCACGGCCACGCCGATCTCCACGTCCCGCTCGCCCCGGTAGCCGGCCGCGAGCGCCTCCGCCCGCGCGGCCCACCCGTCGACGTCCCTGTCGCCGAACCGCCGCTGCACGCCGCTCAGCGGGGTGCCGACGCCGCCGGTCAGGTAGCAGGCGTCCAGCAGCGCGATGCGCAGCCCCGCCTCCCGTGCGGCCTGGACGAGCACGTGTCCCATGGCGTTCGGGTCGTCGTACGGCCTGCCGTCCGGCCCGTGGTGCAGGTAGTGGAACTCTCCCACGCAGGTGATCCCGGCCAGCGCCATCTCGGCGAACGTGGCCCTGGCGAGCCTGAGGTAGGAGTCGGGGTCGAGCGTGCCCGCCACGCCGTACATCTGCTCGCGCCAGGTCCAGAAGCTGCCCTTCTCGCGCTGCGTCGCCCCGCGCAGGGCGCGGTGGAAGGCGTGGGAGTGCGCGTTGGCCAGCCCGGGGAGGGTGAGCCCGGCCAGCCGGACGGCTCCGCCGGGCGGGGCGGTCACGCCGGTGACGATCTCGGTGATCAGGGTGCCGTCGACCTTGACCAGCACTCCCGCGACGACCTCGCCCGGCGGCAGCCAGGCCAGCTCGCACCAGTAGCTCAGTTCCCGCACAGGTCCTCCACAACGGCGGCGAGGGCGGTGACCCCGGCGTGGCAGTCGGCCCTGTCCGCGTGTTCCTCCGGAGAATGAGAGATGCCCGTCGGATTGCGGACGAACACCATCGCACTGGGCACACCCGCGGACGCCAGGATGCCCGCGTCGTGTCCGGCGCCGGTCGGCAGGACGGGCGCGCTCCCGGCTGCGGCCGTGTTCCCGGCGTTCCCGGCGTTCCCGGCGTTCCCGGCGTTCCCGGCGTTCCCGGCCGCTTTCCCCGCGGCGACCGCGGCGACCGCGCCCCCCGCGGCGGCCGCGACCCGCTCCCGCAGGACCGCGTCGAAGTCGACGACCGGGGTCCACGACTCGACGGTCACCTCGGCGCCGGAGAAGTCGCTCAGCTCCTCGACCAGCTCCCTGACCGCGACCTCGTCGCCGCCCCTGGCGTCCAGCCAGGCGGTGACCAGGCCGGGGACGGCGTTGGCGTTGTTGGGCGACACGCGCGTCTTTCCGAAGGTGGCGAGCACGCCGTTGCGCTCGGCGGCCTGGCGGGCGTGCAGGACGGTACGGGCGAAAGGCAGCATCGGGTCGTCGCGGTCGGCCAGGCGGGTGGTGCCCGCGTGGTTGGCCTGGCCGTGGAAGTCGAACCGCCAGCGGCCGTGCGGCCAGATGGCCGAGGCGACGCCGACCTGGGCGTCCCGGTGGACCAGGTCCTGTCCCTGCTCGACGTGGAGTTCGACGAAGACGCCGATGTGCCGCAGGGTCTCCTCGTCCCGGCCCAGCCCGCCGGGGTCGCGCCCGGCCCCGCGCAGCACCTCGGCCAGCGAGTCGCCCTCGTCGTCCTTCAGGGCGCGCGCCCTGTCCGGGTCGAGGATCCCGGTCAGCAGGCGCGAGCCGACGCAGGGGACGCCGAACCGGGCGCCCTCCTCGTCGGTGAAGCAGGCGATTCCCAGGGGGCGCCCGGGCCGGAAGTCCCTGGCACGCAGCAGGTCGAGGGCGGCGAAGGCCGACACGACGCCGAGGGGACCGTCGAAGGCGCCACCCTGCCGCACCGAGTCCAGGTGGCTGCCGGTGACCACGCCGGGCCGGGCCGACGGGTCGCCCCACCAGGCCCACAGGTTGCCGTTGCGGTCCTCCCTCAGGTCGAGGCCGCGCCTGGCGGCCTCCTGCCCGAACCATCGCCGGAGTTCCAGATCCGCGGGCGACCACGCGTCTCGCAGGTAGCCGCGGGTCCGCTCGTCACGTCCGAGGTGCTCTATGGCACCCCACATCTCGTCGAACACCCTCCCATTATGTGAATGGGTTCATTCATTGGCGAGCCCGCCGCACCTTCGGCCCGGTCGCGTCCTCGGCCCGGTCGCATCCTCGGCCCGCCGCACCGCTCTCAGTTCGGGGGTCCGGCGGCGGGACGGACGGTGATCTCGGTGATGTGGGCGTCGGGGGACGCGGTCAGGGCCGTCAGCACCACCCGTGCCACCGAGTCCGGATCGAGGTAGTTCTCCGGCTGGTAGGGGCCGCCCTCGCGGGCCCGCACCTCGCGCTGCATGTCGGTGGCGACCCGCCCCGGGTAGACCGTGGTGACCTGGAGCTCGGGCTCCTCCAGGCGGAGCCCGTCGGCGAAGGCGCGCAGCGCGTGCTTGCTGGCCGAGTAGGAGATCCAGTTCGGGTTGGCCCGCTGCCCCGCCCCGGAGTTGATCAGCACCACGTGGCCGCGCGCCGCGCGGAGCGCGGGCAGCAGCAGCCGGGTCAGCTCGGCCACCGCGATCACGTTGACCTCCATCGTGCGCCGCCACACCTCGGCCGGGGTCTCCTCAACCCGTCCCAGGGTCACCACGCCCGCGCTGTGCACCAGCACGTCGAGCCGGTCGATGCCGGCGACGTCGGCCTCCGTGACGGCGGTGAGCTCCACCGGCCAGGGCCGCGCGCCGGGCAGGCCGGAGATCATCCCGGCCAGCGCCTCGGTGTCGCGGCCGCCGAGCAGCAGGTCGTGCGTGGGAGCCAGGGCGCGGGCGACCGCGGCACCGACCCCTCTGGAGGCGCCGGTGACCAGCGCGGTGGGACGTGCGGACATAACAATCACCCTACTTCGGACAAGATTGAGTTAATCGGGACGAAACGTCTCCGGCCCGGGACGCTCCAGCGTCACCGCGAGAACATTCTCACGCGGATAACCGGCGTCGGCCGGCCGGACCCTGACCGCGTCGGCCGCCGCCTCCACGATCACGCACCGGTACCACTCCCCGTCCTCCAGGAACCGCCAGGGCCGCATCAGCACCTCCAGCCCGGACCGGTGGACCACCTCCAGGGCCGACGCCTCCGAGGAGGGCTCCCCCATCGGGTAACCGAACACGGTCAGGGGCTCCCAGCCCTCGCCCGCCGGGCGGATGAAGCCCAGGAGGGCGCCGTCGTCGTCACGTCTGATCTCTCGCACGGTTGACACTATACTCAAACTTGAATATAAATTTGAATATGTCCTCCACCCGGATCCTGCTGCTCGGCGTGCTGCTCGACGGCCCGCTGCACGGGTACGAGGTACGGCGCCGCCTCGAACTGTGGGGCGCCGACAACTGGGCCAACGTGGCCTACGGCTCGATCTACCACGGCCTGGCCAAGATGGCCGACGAAGGGCTGCTGGAGATCATCGAGCAGGGCAGGGGCGGCAAGACGGTCTACGGCGTCACCGAGGCGGGGCGGGCCGACTTCCACCAGCAGCTGATGAACAACTGGTGGTTCGTGAAGCCGATCGTCGACCCCTTCCAGGTCGCCCTCACCTTCATGGACCGCCTCCCCCCGGCCGAACTGGTCAACGCCATGGAGGCGAGGGCCGAGCAGTTGCGGGCCTCCATCTCGATGATGCGGCGGGCGCTGGGCGGCAAGCAGGGTTACGGAGCCCCCCGGCACATCGACGAGTGCCTCCAGCTCAACATCCGCCAGTTCCAGGCGCAGCTCGACTGGATCGAGGCGTCCGTCGCCGACGTCAGGGCCGGAAAACTGCCCTGAGACCGCCCCGCCCGCGCACCGGGACACCGGGACACCGGGAGACCGGCCCTCTCGGGGGCCTCCGGACGCCCGCCGGGCGGGAAATCCGGTTGAGCCCTCGCCGCCGTTCCCGAACCTTTCCGTACCCCCCACGACGGAGAATCATGATCATCGAAGCACACGACCTGCGCAAGACCTTCACCACCGGGCGCGGCCGGGACGGCCCCCGGGAGGTCGAGGCCGTCAAAGGCGTCGACCTCTCCGTCGCCGAGGGCGAGATCTTCGCCTTCCTCGGCCCGAACGGCGCGGGAAAGACCACCACGATCCGGATGCTCGCCACCCTCGTCGCCCCGACCTCCGGCACCGCCCGGGTGGCGGGCCACGACGTGGTCACCGAGGCTGCCAGGGTGCGGGAGAAGATCGGTTACGTCGGCCAGGGCGGCGGCGTGGACGAGAACTCCCCCGGCCGCGAGGGCCTCATCCTCGCCGCCAGGATCGGCGGCATGTCCCGCGCGCGGGCGAAGGCGCGCAGCGAGGAGTTGCTGGCCGCGTTCGACCTGGCCGAGCTGGCCGACCGTCCCGTACGGACGCTGTCGGGCGGCCAGAAGCGCAGGTTCGCCCTCGCCGTCGGCCTGGTCAACCACCCGCCGCTGTTCTTCCTCGACGAGCCCACCACCGGCCTCGACCCGCAGAACCGCGCCAACCTGTGGGACGAGGTGCGCTCCCTGCGCGAGCGGGGCACCAGCGTGCTGCTGACCACCCACTACCTGGAGGAGGCCGACGCGCTCTGCGACCGGCTGGTCATCATCGACCACGGCCGCGTCGTCGCGGAGGGCACCCCCGCCGAGCTCAAGAAGGAGGTCGCGGGCGACGTCGTCACGCTCCGCCTCGACCGGGCCGCCGAGGCCCGGGCGCTCCTCGACGCCGAACCGTACGTCAGGGAGGTCCGCGAGGAGGAGGACGTCCTGCGCGCCTACCTCGACGACGGGGAGCACAACCTGCCCGCCCTGCTCCGCGCCCTGGAGGCCGGAGGGCTGCCGATCCGGTCGATCTCCCTGGACCGGGCCACGCTCGACGACGTGTTCCTGCGCCACACCGGCCGTTCCCTGCGCGACGCCGACTGAACGACAAGGACCTCCCGTGCTCCGACACACGATGTTGTTCTTGGGCTACGAGCTCAGGGCCACCCTGCGCAATCCCGTCTGGCCGCTGTTCGGCCTGATGCAGCCCGTCCTGTACCTGCTCCTCTTCGCGCCGCTGGTGGCCAACACCACCGCGGGCGGCACCATGGGCGACACGCTGCGGATGTTCACGCCCGGCGTGATGATGATGATCGCCCTGTTCGGCTCGCTCTTCGTGGGCTTCGGCATGATCAACGAGATCCGCAACGGCTACCTGGAACGGCTCGCGGTCAGCGCAGTGTGGCGACCCGCGATCGTGCTGGGCCGCACCCTGCGCGACATGATCGTGCTGGTCGTCCAGGCCCTGCTGGTGATCGCGCTGGCCACGCTGATGGGCATGCGGGCCAGCCTGCCGGGGCTGGCGCTCATGCTGGTGCTGATGGCCGCCACCGGGCTGCTCGCCTCCGGCCTGTCGTACGGCATGGCGCTGGCGCTGCGCGACGAGAACGGCATGTCGCAGATCATGCAGTTCTTCGCGATGCCGCTGATCCTGCTCACCGGCATCATGCTGCCCATGTCACTGGCCCCCGACTGGATGCGGGCGGTCGCGCAGTTCAACCCGCTCTACCACGCGGTCGAGGCAGGCCGGGCGCTGTTCGACGGCGACTTCTCCGACGGCTCGATCCCGCTGGCCTTCGGCCTCATCCTGGTCCTGTCCGCGATCAGCCTGCGCTGGTCGGTCGGCTCGATGAGGCGGCTCGCCGGATAGGTCCGGCCCGATCCCCGCGACGGCGCCTCCCGCGGGGCGCGGCGGGGCTCTCGCGCCGTCAGTCGAGCTGCTCGGTGAAGACCCCGGCCTGGTCGGTCATCCGCTCGTACTCCTCCAGCCGGGCCTGGGTGCGCAGCGGTGCCGCGTCGGCCATGGCCTCCACCAGCACCATGGCCAGGGCCAGCGGCGCCGCGTGCGAGTCGAAGACCAGCCGCTCGCCGACGGGGGCGGCCAGCACCACGTCGGCCTCGAAGGGCACGTCCCGCCGGTCGGTGATCACCGCCGTACGCAGGCCGAGGTCGCGGGCGCCCCGCAGGGCCTGCACCGCCTCGGCCGGGTAGCGGGGCAGGACCACCGCGACCAGCCAGCCGGCCCCCGCCCGGCGCGCGGCGTGCAGCCCGTCGGCCAGCTCCGAGCCGCCGTGGGTCAGCAGGCGGACGTCGGGGTGGATCCGGCGCGCGAAGTAGGCGAACGTGGTCGCCAGCCCGCTCGACACCCGCAGGCCCAGCACCGGCAGGGGCTCGCATCCGGCCAGGTTGACACCCAGCTCCGCGAGGTCGGAGGGGTCGCTCAGCGTGTCGCGCACGCTCCGCAGGTTGTCGATCTCCACGTCGATCGCGGTCTGCAGGTCGTTGGCCCGCGACGGTTTCCTGCCGCCCACGACGAGGGGCCGCAGCGCCTGCCTGAGCTCTGGGTATCCCGCGAAGCCGAGGACCACCGCGAACCTCGTCACCGACGGCTGGCTCACCCCGGCCCGGTCGGCCAGCTCCACGCTGGACAGGAAGACGGCCTCGGACAGGTGGTCGCCCAGGTAGCGCGCGATCCGCCGCTGGACGGGCGACAGCCGCCGCCCCTCCAGAAGCCGATCGAGTCCGTCGCCCACGCCCCCTCCAACCGCTCGAAGGCCCACGCGCATTCCCTCCCCCGTCCCGCCCCGATGTCGTTCATACACCCGTGCGGGAGGAAGCGAGCGGCACCCGGAGGAATCACGCCCCGGAATCGGGACGCGGCGCGGTGCACGGGAGCCGGGACGCGGATCGGGACGGGAGCCGGGACGCGGATCGACGCACGTACGGCCCGGTCAGGACCTGATCCCGTTCACGACCCGCGCCCGTTCACGACCCGCGCCCGTTCAGGACTCGCGCATCGGGATGCGCACGCCTCGCTCCTCGGCCACGGTGACGGCCTCGTCGTACCCGGCGTCGACGTGCCGGATGACCCCCGTGCCCGGGTCGTTGGTGAGGACCCGGTTGAGCTTCTCGGCGCCGAGCCTGGTGCCGTCGGCCACGGTGACCTGCCCGGCGTGGATGGAACGGCCGATGCCGACGCCGCCGCCGTGGTGGATGGAGACCCATGCGGCGCCGGAGGCGACGTTGAGCATGGCGTTCAGCAGCGGCCAGTCGGCGATCGCGTCGGAGCCGTCGGCCATGCCCTCGGTCTCCCGGTACGGGCTCGCGACGCTGCCGCAGTCGAGGTGGTCGCGGCCGATCACCAGCGGGGCCTCGATCTCCCCCGAGGCCACCATGTCGTTGAACCGCTCCCCGGCCAGGTGACGCTCGCCGTACCCGAGCCAGCAGATGCGGGCGGGCAGTCCCTGGAAGTGGACCTTCTCCCCGGCCAGCCGGATCCACCTGGCGAGCGGCTCGTTGTCGGGGAACAGCTCCAGGATCGCGCGGTCGGTCTTGGCGATGTCGGAGGCGGCGCCGGACAGCGCGGCCCAGCGGAACGGGCCCTTGCCCTCGGAGAACAGCGGCCGGATGTAGGCGGGCACGAAACCGGGGAAGTCGAACGCGCGGGTGTAGCCCGCCAGCTGCGCCTCGCCCCGGATCGAGTTGCCGTAGTCGAAGACCTCGGCCCCGGCGTCCTGGAAACCGACCATGGCCTCCACGTGGGCGGCCATGGCCTCGCGGGCCCTGCGGGTGAAGCCCGCCGGGTCCTTCTCCCGCTCGTCGGCCATGTCCTCGAAGGCCACGCCGATCGGCAGGTACATCAGCGGGTCGTGGGCGGACGTCTGGTCGGTGACGACGTCGATCTCGGCACCCCTGCGCAGCAGCTCGGGCACGACCTCGGCCGCGTTGCCCTCGACCCCGATGCTCAGCGGCCTGCGCTGGTCGCGGGCCTCGTACGCCAGGCGCAGCGCCTCGTCGAGGTCGGCGGCGCGGACGTCCAGGTAGCGGTGCTCGATCCGCCGGTCGATCGACCTGGGGTCGCAGTCGACGCAGATCGCCACGCCGCCGTTCATGGTCACGGCCAGCGGCTGGGCGCCGCCCATGCCGCCGAGCCCGGCGGTCAGCGTGATCGTCCCGGCGAGGCTCCCGCCGAACCGCTTGGCGGCCACGGCCCCGAAGGTCTCGTAGGTGCCCTGCAGGATGCCCTGGGTGCCGATGTAGATCCAGGAGCCGGCCGTCATCTGCCCGTACATGGTCAGCCCGGCGGCCTCCAGGCGCCGGAACTCCTCCCAGTTGGCCCAGTCGGGCACCAGGTTGGAGTTGGCGATGAGCACCCGGGGGGCCCACTCGTGGGTGCGGAACACCCCGACGGGGCGGCCCGACTGCACCAGCAGCGTCTCGTCGCCCTCCAGGGTGGTCAGGGTACGGGTGATCGCGTCGAAGGAACGCCAGTCGCGGGCGGCCTTGCCCGAGCCTCCGTAGACGACGAGCTGTTCCGGATGCTCGGCGACCTCGGGATCGAGATTGTTCTGGATCATGCGGAGCGCCGCCTCCTGCGGCCACCCCTTGGCGGTGAGCGTGGTACCGCGCGGCGCGCGCACGATCCGGCTGCCGGACATGCCCGACCTCCCCCTCAGGAATGAATGAACGTATTCATATTTGGTCACCCGGAGGCTACAGGTCAACCCGGAAAAGGGGTGTCGCGGGCAGCACGCCCGCGACACCCCCGGTGGTGGCCGTAACGATCGTCACGCCCCGATCCTCGTCCCGCACGGACGGGACCGGGTGATCGAATGCGGCGAGCGCCCGACGGGCGCTCCGATGCGAAGGAGAGGCTTCGCACAGGCGGGGATTCCCGATTCACCGGACAGCGAATCAGCCCCCCGGCCCAGTGTCCGAATTATTCCTTTATGAGCGATATGAATTTACACAACCAAGCCAGTGACCGCAGGACCAGGTGGGCGACGGGAACCGCCGCCGGCGGCTCCGGGGCGCGACCCTAGGTGGGCAGCAGGAACTGGGTGGTGGCCAGCTCGCGATAGAGGGCGTCGTCGGCGAGCAGCTCGTCGTGGGTGCCCACGGCCCGCACCCGGCCCGCCTCCATCACCACGATCCGGTCGGCCCCCGCCACGGTGGAGAGGCGATGGGCGATCACCAGCACGGTCGTCTCCGCCGCCACCTCCGCGATCACCTCTCGGAGCCGCAGCTCGTTGACCGCGTCGAGCTGGGAGGTGGCCTCGTCGAGCAGCAGGAGCCGGGGACTGCGCAACAGGGCGCGGGCGATGGCGACCCGCTGGCGCTCGCCGCCGGAGAGCATGATCCCCCGATGGCCGACCCGGGTCTCCAGCCCCTCGGGAAGCCGGGAGACCAGGTCCTCCAGCCGGGTGCGGGCGAGCACCCGCCAGATGTCGGCCTCCTCCACGCCCGGCGCGGCGAAGACGAGGTTCTCCCTGAGCGTCCCGTCCAGCACCGGCGCGTCCTGCTCGACGTAGCCGAGGCAGGCGCGCAGCTCGGCGAGCGGCCAGTCCGCGATGTCGCGGCCGTCGATCGTGATCGTCCCCGCCTGCCGCTCGTAGAACCGCTCCAGCAGGGCGAAGACCGTGGACTTGCCCGCCCCCGAGGGCCCCACCAGGGCGGTCAGCCCGCCCGCGAGCACCTCGAAGGAGACGTCGTCGTGGACGACCGGCCTGTCGTCGCCGTAGCGGAAGGCGACGCCCTCGAAGACGACCCCGGCCGGGGCCCTGCCGACCTCGTACACCGCGCCGTCCGCCTCCTCGGCGGGCAGTTCCTCGATCTCGCGGATCCGCTTCACCGCGGCCAGGCCGTTCTGCACCTGGGTGAAGCCGTTGACCAGCTGGCCGATGGGGGCGACCAGGTAGAACAGGTACAGCAGGAAGGCGATCAGCGAGGAGACCTCCAGCAAGCCCGAGGAGACCCGCGCACCGCCCACGCCGAGCACGGCCACGAAGGCCAGCTGCGCGGACACCCACGCCGAGACACCGGCGATCGAGGTCAGCCACGCGACGGCGATCCCGCGGTCGCGCGCCTCGCGGGCCGCCTCGCCCACCGCGGCGATCTCCCGCTCCTCGGCACCGCTGGCCTTGACCGTGCGGAACGCCTGGAGCACCCGGTCGAGGACCGCGCCCATCTCGCCGACCGCGACCTGCGCCTGCATCGAGGCGCGCTGGATGCGAGGCATGATCAGGCTGACGAACCCGCCGACCACGACCAGCACCCCCAGCGTGATGAGCAGCAGTAACCCGTCGATGACCGCCATCATCACCACGGCGCCCACGAGCATGAACAGCGAGCTGACCGTCTCGACCACGCCGTTGGTGAACACCGCCCGCAGCAGCGTGGTGTCGGAGGTCACCCGGGACATCAGGTCACCAGGCTTGAGCCGGTCGACCTCGGACACCCGCAGCCGCAGCATCCGGTCGACCAGGGTACGGCGGGCGGAGAAGACGATGCCCTCGCCCATCCGCTCCAGCACGTAACTGCCCAGCGCGCCGATGGCCGCGCCCAGGAGCACGGCGGCGGTCAGGCCGAGCACCGGGCCGAGCAGGGAGCGCTGCTCGCCGAAGGCGTCGATGACCGTCTTGGCCAGGAGCGGCATCGCCAGCCCGGCCAGCGAGCCGACGAGGCTGAGCACCCCGCCCAGCAGCAGCGCTCTGCGGTGAGGCCTTATGTACGCGACCAGCAGCCGCCAGGACGCGGTCCCGGGCCGCGCGTCCCCCGGCCCCGTGCCGTCCCTGTCCCCAGGCCCTGCATCTCCCGGCACTTCTTCGTCCGGCAATGTGACCCCCGGCAATGTCTTCCTCTCCGAAGCGACATGAACGGCCTCCGGCCGCTTTTCCTGTCTACCGCGCATGAGCCCGTCTCGAGCGGCTCGCCCTGTTTCGTCGGCGAAAGCCGATGCCGTCAACATAAGTTGACGGCATCGGCATTGTCAATCCAGGTTGACCACAAAGGGTGCGCGGAGGGCGGGAAACGGGGAGCCCGCGCGGTCGCGGGAGAGGCGGGGGAGAACGGAGCAAGGGGGCACGGGGCGCCTCGGGGGGTCCCCTACATGCCGGTGTCCCGCCGACGCGGAGTCGGCTCCGAGGAGCCCGTCGGCGGGACACCGGTGGCCGGTGTGGCTGTGCGGGGGGTCAGCGGCGGCGGGCGCCGTACTCCTTGCGCATCTCCGCGACGGTGTCCAGGATCTCGTCCTGGGTCTTCAGAAGCTTCGCCTCGGCCTCCTCGGTCCTGGCCTCGGCCACCTTCCGGCGGTTGCCCGTCCGGTTGGCGAGCTTCAGCTTGGCCCTGGCCTTCATTTCGCGCAGGTTGAGCTTCTCCATGAGACCCATGATCAGCACCCTTCGGCAGAGAGGACCGTCAACTGCCCGGCGGGCGGCCGAGTATGCGTCACAGGAGTTTTCCCGTCCCTCTCGGGTCCCCGGCCTCACCACCGGCCCGGTCCGGGGTGCCGGGAAGAGCGTCCGGGTTCACCGTGTTGTCCGGCGATCAGTTCTCCGGCGCGAGGGGGCCGAGCTCGCGGGCGATCTCGGCGAGGGCGCGGATGGGCTCGTTCTCCGTCTCGCTGCGCCACACCAGTGCGTACGGCAACGGCCCCATGTCGGTGACCGGCAGGTAGGCGATGTCCGGCCGTACCCAGTAGCGAGTCATGTGGGCGGGGAAGAGCACGACGATCTCGGCCATGCTGGCGAAGGTGATGGCCTCTTCGGTGTTTTGCACCACGGGGCCGCGCTCGATCGTGCGGCCGCGGCGGGTCTCGCGTGGAATGTAGGCGTCGTACCAGTAGTCCGGCCGGGTGTCGGACTGCGGGTGCTGGAAGTCGGCGGCCATCTCCAGCGAGACCGACGTGCGGCGGGTGAGCTCGTGGCCGGTGGAGACGGCCAGCACCCGGGGCTCGGCGAACAGCACCGGTCCCACGGTGAGGTCGGGCTCGTCGATGGGCAGCCAGGCGATCAGGACGTCGATGTCCCCGCGGCGCAGCGTGGTGAAGGCGTCGCTGAACTGGGTTTTCTGGACGCGCAGTTTCCACTGCGGGTGCCGCAGGCGGAAGACGTCCCAGTAAGGGCGCAGGTCGTAGGCGTTGGCGGGCAGCATGCCGACGCGCAGGGTGCCGGTGATGCCCTGGCCGGCGAGCTGGGCGCGCTCCATGCTGTCCTTCAGCCCGGCGTAGAGAGGCCGCAGGTCGTCGCGGAACTGCCGGCCGACCGGCGTCAGCCGGACCGTGCGGTTGGTGCGCTCGAACAGCGGCGCGCCGACCTGCCGCTCCTGCTTCTGGATCGCCTGGGTGACGCGGGCGGGCGACAGGCACAGCCGGGCCGCGGTGCGGCCGAAGTGCAGTTCCTCGGCCAGGGTCAGGAAGATCTCGATGTCCCGCAGTTCCACGCCTGACCTGCTCCGTTTACTCCCACTGAAGGTGATCTTCCGGGATTCATCGTTGTTCTGGGTGCTTACCGTACTTGATCCTCGAATTGCACGAATTGGTCCTATCCGATCACCTCGGCCCGCACGACACCGGCCGGCTGCACAGCATGCCGGGCAAGGCCGACCTCTCTTACGGGCGTCCTCGGACCGGCCGACCGGCCTTCGCGCTTGCCACCGGCCGGGCGGTGCCGTATCAGCGGCGGCGTCAGGACGGCAACGGCCTCGTGTCAGAGCGTCCGGCGAAAGTGGGTGCCATGAGCGGTTCGGCGACGGCCTCGAGGCTGAGGGCGATCTTCTCGAGCGACCCGGCCTGAGCCATCCGGATATCCGCACTCCGGCGTCTGTCCGTGCACTGATTTTTCATACCGGATTTGAAGGGGTACACAGCAATGTCGATCACTTTTACCGATCAGGACAAGCTCACCTTGCGGACCGCCGCGTGGGGTGCCGTGTCGCTGATGTCGGCCGCCGGCGCCGCGGGCTCGGCGCACAAGGCCGCCACCGAGGGCTCCATCGCCCTGACCTCCGCGACCGGGCCGGTCGGGCACGTGCTGGCCGAGGCGCCCAAGGGCGTGAAGTACGGCAAGACCGTGGCCGAACTCGCCGACCAGGTGCTGCCCGCCCTGACGGCGGCCATGAGCCTGCTCCGGCAGCGGGATCCGGCCGAGGCCGACAACTTCCGCCGCACCGTCGTCGTCGCCGTCGAAGCATCCACCCGGCCCCGGCAGGGCGAGCCCGGCCCCACCATGGCGGAGATGGCCCGCAAGATCACCGCTGCCCTCGACGCCGCCCCGGCCACGACCGGGAGGGCCGCCGCGGACGGCGGGGCCGTGCCGGCGGCCACGACCGGGCAGGACCGCCCGGAGCTGCAGAAGGCCATCCAGGAGATCGTCGATTCCGGTTTCGTCGGGGTGTCGCTGCGCGTGCACGACGAGCGGGGCGAGTGGGCCGGTAGCGCAGGAGTGGCCGAGCTGGGCCAGGCCGCCGAACCGCCGGTCGACGGGCATGTGCGGATCGGCAGCAACACCAAGACCTTCACCGCCACCGTGGTGCTGCAGCTGGTGGCCGAGGGCAAGGTCGGGCTGGACACCCCGGTCGACGACCATCTGCCCGAGTTCGGGCTGGACCGGCGGATCACGGTGCGGATGCTGCTGCAGCACACCAGCGGGGTGTTCAACTTCACCGGCGAGTACTTCGAGGACGGCACGTTCGCTCCGGGAATCCCCGCCACCCCCGCGGGCAAGGAGTGGGTGGACGGCCGGTTCACGACCTACCGGCCCGAAGAGCTGGTCCGGCTGGCGCTGTCCAAGCCGGCGCGGTTCGAGCCGGGCGCGGACTGGAGCTACTCCAACACCAACTACGTGCTGGCCCGGCTGCTGATCGAGAAGATCACCGGCCGCCCGGTGGCCGAGGAGATGCAGCGGCTGATCCTGGGCCCGCTCGGCCTGACGGGCACCGTGCAGCCGACCACCCGGACGGACGTCCCCGAGCCGCACGCGCACGCCTACTACCGCTACGAGGAGGACGGCCAGACCCGGACGGTCGACGTCACCCGTCAGAACCCGTCCTGGATCTCCAGCGGCGGCGACATGATCTCCACCACCCGCGACCTGCACACGTTCATCTCCGCGCTGATGGGCGGCAGGCTCCTGCCGGCCGATCTGCTGGCCGAGATGTGCACGCCGGAGTCGAAGGCGGGCTACGGCCTGGGCGTGTTCGTGCAGGAGGCGCCGGGCGGCGGCACCGTCATCACCCACAACGGCGGCATGGCGGGCCACGCCGCACTGATGTACAGCACGCCCGACGGCGGCAAGACGCTGACCGCCGCGCTCAACTACACGGACGACGCCACCCTGTCCCTGGGAGCGGCCTTCCAGCAGGCGACCCAGCGCCTCGTCGCCGAGGTGTTCGGCAGCGGACAGGCCTGACCGGCTCGACAGCCCAGGCCGAGCACCGCGAACCCGCCTGAAACGCGCCGTCGGACGATCTGGCGGGACACGCGGCGAGCTCGGCCTGGACCGGCGGATCACGGTGCGGATGCTGCGGCACACCAGCGGCCTGTTCAACTACACCGGCGGCCTCGGCTCCGACGGCACGTGGGTGCCGGGTATCCCCGCCACGGGCGAGGACCGGCTGGACAACCGGTTCCGGTCCTACCGGCCCGAGGAACTGGTCCGGGCGGCGTTGTCCAAGCCGGCGCGGTTCACCCCGGGCACGGACCAGCGGTACGCCAACACCAACTACACCCTGGCCCTGCTGCTGACCGAGAAGGTCACCGGCCGCTCCTACGCCAAGGAGCTGCGGCGGCGCATCCTGCGCCCGCTCGAGTTGAAGGGCACTTCGGTGCCGGGCGACCGGACGCGGCTGCCCGGGCCGCACGCCCACGGCTACTACCGACATGAGGACGCGGCCGTCCGGCAGAGGGTGGTCGACATCAGCCGCCAGAACCTGTCCCTGCTGGCGGGCGCCGGTGACCTGATCTCAACCACCCAGGACCTGCACACGTTCATCGCCGCGCTGAACGGCGGCAGGCTCCTGCCGGCCCCGCTGCTGGCCGAGATGCGCGCGCCGCACCCGAAGACGGGCTACGGCCTCGGAGTGTTCGTGCAGGACCTGGGCCCGGGCTGCGGCACCGTCTACCAGCACAAAGGCAGCCCCCCGCATGGCTACGGGGCGCTGATGTACAGCTCGCCCGACGGCAGGACGACCGTGACCGGCTCGGTGACCTGGGTGGACGAGGCCACCAGGGGCCCAGCGAAGGATTTCCAGAAGCTGGTGGACACGCTCGTCGAGGAGGTCTTCTGCGGCGGGCGTGCCGGGGTGGCCGACGAGGCCGAGCCGACCCGGTAGACGCGGCCGGACCGCCGGTCTCCACGCGCTCCGTCCCGGCAAAGCTCCTCAACGTCCTGACGCCGGCAGGTCAGCCGGATCCGGGCGGCGGCCGGGCCGCGGCCGAATCTCGCCGTTCGATCGTCGGATCCACGGGCTGAGGCATGACCGTACGCCGGCCACGCCTCTGCCGGTGGCATGGACGACGTCCTTCCCGGCCTCCTCAGTCGGGGTCGGGGACGTCGTCGTATTCGACGTCGCCCTCCTCGGCACGGCGCAGGCCGATGTCCTCCACCCAGGCGCAGGCGAACCGGCGGATCTCCATGATCTGCTCGCCGTCCACGCCGTAGGCCTCGAAGTCCTCGTCGGCGATCAGGTCGACGAACTCCAGCCGCATCACCAGCTCGGCGAGCGAGAACTCCTCGTTGTGCAGGCGGGCGAGGTGTTCGAGCTCGCGGAAGCCGTACAGATGGGAGACCGAGGCGATGTCGATGACGTCGCGGGCGAGGCTGCGCTCGTGCAGGGCCCGCATCTTCAGGCCGACCGCGTCGTCCAGGGAGACGACGGAGACGTCGCCGACGATCACGGGCTGCCGCTGGAACGCCTCTCTGAGCAGGTCGAACTCGCAGCTCTGCTCGGTCACCGGGTCACTGACCACGAGGCGGCCCATCCGGGGCGTCACCTCCGTCAGGGTGACCTCCAGCCCGGCCTCCCTGAACGCCTCGGCCATTCCCTCGGCGACCTCGGGCAGCGGCGTCTCGGCGGCGGTGGCGAAGTCGAGGTCGTTGCTCGGGCGTTCGGTGAGGCCGTGGGCGTTCATCGCGTAACCGCCCGCCAGGACCAGCCCGAACCGGGTGCAGGCGGGCAGCGCGGCCTCCAGCATCCGCTGCTGGAAGGGGGGCAGGATCATCGTTCCCATCCCGGTGTCACGGCGCCCACACCGGTGTCACGGTCCGCCACGGTTTCCCGAGCGGCGTCACGCCCGCCCCCGTCTCCCGCACCGGCGTCGTGGCCCGTACCGGCCCCCGGCCCGGCGTCACGGCCCGCGCCGGGGTCGGACCGCCACCCCAGGGCGGCGATCTTGGTTTCCCAGGCCCTCCGGTAACTCGGCCCGATGCCCCGGCGCAGGGTCGGCCAGTCGGCCACGAGGAGCTCGGCGTTCAGGTACGACTCGGCGTCGGACCGGCCGCCGCCGGTGATGACCGTACGGTAGAGGCTCATCCGCAGCAGCGGGTTCACCAGGTCGAACTCGGTGAGCCCGGACCAGCCGAGGTGCACGGGCAGGGCGACCGTCCCCGTCGCCGGGCCGCGCAGGTCGGCCAGCGATTCGGGGACGCGCTGCTCCACGCCGTCCCATCGGGACGGAAGCGTACTCACGTCCCCCAGTATGCCCGCCCTTCGCCCGAGGTCCACGGGGCGCGCGGGCTCAGCGGCGGGAACGGCGGCGGGTGGAGGGAAGATCGTGGCGGCCGGAGAGGAACTCCTGGAAGGCGATCTTGCCGCGGATCACCGGGCGGCGCCAGCGCTCCTCGCGGCCCTCGGCCCTGGCCATCTTGCGGGGCTGCGGGCGCCGGGAGTCCGGCGCGAAGAACCAGTGTGCCCAGGGTGATCCCGGGCGGGCCAGCCGTACCGCGCCGGGCACCAGGAGGATCGGGACGAACAGTCCGGCGAGCCCCGTCCAGATCTTGCCCTTGAGCAGCGTGATCACGGCGAGCGCGAGGTTGGTCACGATGAAGCCGACCGTCAGCAACGTGCCGCGGGGTTCGCTGTCGTAGTCCTCCCAGCCGAGGGGGCGCAGGCCGAGCAGGAGCAGGGCGGTGATCGCGACGGCGATGAACACGGCGTCCACCGACGCGCGCCCCTCCTCCTCCCAGTAGACGTCGTGCAGGTGCAGGATCAGCGCGAACTCGTCCAGGATCAAGGCGGCTCCGGCGCCGAAGACGGCGGCCGTCACCGCGTACCAGCCCTCGGAGACGCCCGAGACGACGAGACCGGACACCCCGCCGAGCAGGGTCAGCACCACCCCGAAGACCACGTGGTGGATGTGCATCTCACCGACGTTGACGTTGCCGAACCAGCCGATCTTGGCCCGGATGAGCCGGACGTTGATCCTGGTGAGCAGGAAGACGACGATCAGCGCGACGAAGAAACAGAACAGCGGCAGCCGTCCTGTGTCCATGATTCGCTCTCGGAACAAATCCCCCACCGTTCCCCCAGGCTATGCGAGGGAGGCCTCCGGGCAGGCACGGGAGCCCTGACGGCACGGCGGTTTCCCGGGCGCCCGCGCGAGGCACGGGCGTGTCCGTACGAGGAGCGAGGAGGCGGGACGCCCGTTCACAGGGCACAGGCGCCCGCGCGAGGCGCGCCGCACACGGCACGGGCGCCCCCGCGTGTCAGGTGAGGAACCCGCGCAGCAGCGCCGCGGTCCCCTCGAGGTGCTCGGCCACGGCGCGGCGCGCGCCCTCCGGGTCCCCGGCCAGGATGGCCGTCACGATCGCCTGGTGCTGGACCGCGGCGTGCTCGATGTTGCGCTGGAGCACCGGGATGGCGTTGAGCAGGTCGGTGACCCGGAGCCTGGCGTCGGCGCAGGCCCCGGCGAGCAGGGCGGAGCCGGTCAGCTCGGCGATGGCGAGGTGGAAGGCCGTGTCGAGGCGGCGGTAGTCGTCGGGCCCGGCCGAGTTGACCTCGCGCAGCCTCTCCCGCAGGGCCTCGCGCCGCTCCCCGGTCAGCGGGGTGGTGGCGAGCACCTGGGCCGCGCCGCACTCGACCGCCATCCTGAAGGTGAGCGCGTCGGACAGGTCGTCGGTGCCCATGTCGACCACGGCCCTGCGCAGGTCGTCCCGGTGCGGGCGGGGCGGGGTGTAGGTGAGGAAGGCGCCGCCGTACCGGCCGCGGCGCACCTCCAGGTAGCCCGCGTCCTGCAGCTCGCGGATGGCCTCGCGCAGGGTGACCCTGCTGATGCCGAGCTGGGCCGCGAGCTCCCGCTCGGGCGGCAGCTTCTCGGCCACCAGCCCCAGTTTGATCACCTGGAGCAGGCGTTCCACGGTCTCCTCGAACGCGTTGCCCGCGCGCACCGGCCGCAGCACGGCGGCCAATCGCGACACCTCGTCCAATTGTCCCCTCCAGCCCTTGACAAGGCTCCCCCCGCTACACGTCAATGGTCTGACACTAGCCCAATAGGACCCCCGACGAGGAGGGCATGTGGACGTCACCGAGCTCCACGACGAGGTGCGGGCAGGGCGGATCGACACCGTGCTGCTGGCGGTCGTCGACATGCAGGGGCGCCTCCAGGGGAAACGCCTGTCGGGGCGCTACTTCCTGGAGGAGGTGCTGCGGCACGCCTCCGAGGGCTGCAACTACCTGCTCGCGGTGGACGTCGACATGAACACGGTCGACGGGTACGCCATGTCGTCCTGGGAGCACGGATACGGCGATTTTGTTATGAAGCCTGATATATCCACTTTGCGCCGCGTGCCGTGGCAGGAGGGGACGGCCCTGGTGATGGCCGACCTGGTCTGGGAGGACGGCTCCGACGTGACCGCCTCGCCGCGCCAGATCCTGCGCCGGCAGCTCGCCAGGCTGGACGAGCGGGGCTGGGGCGCCTTCGTCGGGACCGAGCTGGAGTTCGTCGTCTTCGACGACACCTACGAGGACGCCTGGCGCCGCGGCTACCGCGACCTGACGCCCGCCAACCTCTACAACGTCGACTACTCCCTCCTCGGCACCGCCCGGGTCGAGCCGCTGCTGCGCAGGATCAGGCTCGGCATGGAGGGCGCGGGCATGTACGTCGAGTCGGCCAAGGGCGAGTGCAACCTGGGCCAGCACGAGATCGCCTTCCGCTTCGGCGAGGCCCTGTCCAGCTGCGACAACCACTCGATCTACAAGAACGGCGCCAAGGAGATCGCCTCCCAGGAGGGCATGGCGATCACCTTCATGGCCAAGCCGAACCAGCGCGAGGGCAACTCCTGCCACATCCACATCTCGCTGCGGGACGCGGACGGGGAGCCGGTCATGGCCGGTTCCGGGCCGCACGGCCTGTCGGCGGCAGGAGAGCACTTCATCGCCGGCCAGATCGCCCTGATGCGCGAGCTGACCCTGCTGTACGCGCCGAACGTCAACTCCTACAAGCGGTACGTGCCGGGCAGCTTCGCCCCCACCGCGGTCAAGTGGGGCGTGGACAACAGGACGTGCGCGCTGCGCCTGGTCGGCCACGGCCCCTCGCTGCGGATCGAGAACCGGGTGCCCGGCGGCGACGTCAACCCCTACCTGGCGGTCTCGGGGCTGATCGCGGCCGGGCTGCACGGCATCGAGAACGAGCTGCCGCTTGAGGACGCGTTCACGGGGAACGCCTACTCGTCGGGCGCGGAGACCGTGCCGAGCACGCTGCGGGACGCGCTGGAACTCTGGGAGGGCTCCGCGTTCGCGACGGCCGCCTTCGGTGGGGACGTCGTGGCGCACTACGCGAACAACGCCCGGGTCGAGCTGGCCGCCTTCGACGCGGCGGTGACCGACTGGGAGCTTTTCCGGGGATTCGAACGGATGTGAACATGAAGATCATCAACCCGGCGACGGAAGAGGTCGTCGCCGAGGTCGAGATGGCGGACGCCGCCGAGACCGACCGGGCCGTGGAGCGTGCCGGGCGGGCCTTCGCGACCTGGCGGAACGTCGGCCCGGGAGACCGGGCCCGGCTGCTGCGCCGTTTCGCCTCGCTGGTGCGCGAGCACGCCGAGGAACTGGCCCTGCTGGAGGTCGCCAACTCCGGGCACACGATCGGCAACGCCCGCTGGGAGGCGGGCAACGTCGCCGACGTGCTCGACTTCTACGCGGGGGCGCCCGAGCGCAACCACGGCCTGCAGATCCCGGTGCCCGGCGGGCTGGACGTCACCTTCAGGGAGCCGCTGGGCGTCGTCGGCGTGATCGTGCCGTGGAACTTCCCGATGGTCATCATGACCTGGGGGCTGGCGCCGGCGCTGGCCGCGGGCAACACCGTGATCGTCAAGCCCGCCGAGTGGACGCCGCTCACCGCGCTGCGGGTGGCCGAGCTGGCCCTGGCCGCCGGCCTGCCCGAGGGGGTGTTCCAGGTCCTGCCCGGGGCCGGGGAGGTGGCGGGCGCCCGGCTGGTCGAGCACCCCGGCGTGGCGAAGATCGTGTTCACCGGTTCGACCGAGGTGGGCAAGGAGATCGCCGCCACCTGCGCCGGGCAGGTCAAGCGGCTCACCCTGGAGCTGGGCGGCAAGAGCGCCAACGTGGTCTTCGCCGACGCCGACCTGGGCAGGGCGGCGGCGACCGCGCCGTACGCGGTGTTCGACAACTCGGGCCAGGACTGCTGCGCGCGCTCGCGGATCCTGGTCGAGCGCTCGGTCCACGACGAGTTCCTGGCCCGGTTCGGGGAGGCGGTGCTGGGTGTCAGGGTCGGCGACCCCCGTGACGAGGCCACCGAGATGGGCCCGCTGATCAGCGCCGAGCACCGGGACCGGGTCGCCTCCTTCGTCACCGGACCGCCCCACCTTCAGGGCGCGTGCCCGCCGGGGCCGGGGTTCTGGTTCCCCCCGACGGTCCTGACGCCCGCTTCGGCGGATGACCGGGCGTTCACCGAGGAGATCTTCGGCCCCGTGGTGTCGGTGGTGCCGTTCGACGACGAGGCGGACGCCGTGCGGATCGCCAACGACACCCCGTACGGTCTGAGCGGGTCGATCTGGACCCGAGACGTCGGCCGGGCGCTGCGGGTGGCCAGGGCGGTCGAGGCGGGCAACCTCAGCGTCAACTCCCATTCGAGCGTCCGTTACTGGACCCCGTTCGGCGGTTTCAAGCAGTCGGGCCTCGGCCGCGAGCTGGGCCCCGATGCCCTGTCAGCGTTCACCGAGATCAAGAACGTCTTCATTTCCGAGGAGTAGTAGCGATGCTGCGTTTGCAGGACCGGGTCGCCGTCATCACCGGCGCCGGAAGCGGGATCGGCCTGGCCACCGCGCGCCGGTTCGCCGAGGAGGGCGCCCGCGTCGTGTGCGTGGACCTGGACGAGACGACCGGTTCCAAGGTCGCCGACGAGGTCGGCGGGCTGTTCGTGCGGGCCGACGTGACCAGCGAGGACGACGTCGCCCGCGCGTTCCAGGCCGCGTTCGACACCTACGGCAGCGTGGACGTCGCGTTCAACAACGCGGGCATCTCGCCGCCGGACGACGACTCGATCCTGGAGACCGGCATCGACGCCTGGCGCCGGGTCCAGGAGGTCAACCTCACCTCGGTCTACCTGTGCTGCAAGCACGCCATCCCGTACATGCGGCGGCAGGGCAAGGGGTCGATCATCAACACGGCGTCGTTCGTGGCCGTGATGGGGTCGGCGACCAGCCAGATCTCCTACACCGCGTCCAAGGGCGGGGTGCTGGCCATGTCGCGCGAGCTGGGCGTGCAGTTCGCCCGGGAGGGCATCCGGGTGAACGCCCTGTGCCCGGGGCCGGTGAACACGCCGCTGCTGCAGGAGCTGTTCGCCAAGGACCCCGAGCGGGCGCAGCGCCGCCTGGTGCACATCCCGGTAGGCCGGTTCGCCGAGGCGTCGGAGATCGCCGCCGCGGTGGCGTTCCTCGCCTCGGACGACGCCAGCTTCATCACCGGCTCGGAGTTCCTCGTGGACGGCGGCATCTCCGGCGCGTACGTCACCCCGTTCTGACATCCGTCACCGGCGTCCCGGCACGCCTCACGCCGTACGTCACCCCGTTCTGACACCCGTCACCGGCGTCCCGGCACACCCGTGCTGCCCCGCGGCGTGAGCCGGGCCGTCTCGGTCTGGACGCCGGTGACGTGCTCGCCGGCGATCAGCGCCAGCAGGCTCCGCGCGGCCTGGGCCCCGGAGTGGGGGATGTCCCGGCCCAGAGCGGTCAGGGCCGGTCGCACCACCTGGGAGAGGGGCGAGTCGTCCCAGGCCACGAGGGACAGGTCCGCGGGCACCTCCAGCCGCATCTCCTGCGCGACCGAAAGCCCGGCGACGGCCATGATGTCGTTGTCGTAGACGATCGCCGTCGGCCGGTTCGCGCCGCTGACCAGCCGCCGCGTGGCCCGCGCGCCCTCCTCGCCGGTGTAGTCCGTGTGCACGACGGTGTGACCGGCCAGGCCGAGCCCGTCGCACGCGGCGGTGAAGGCCCGGTCACGCAGGACGGTGTGCACCAGCGCGGGCAGCCCGGCGACCCTGGCGATCCGGCGGTGGCCGAGGGCGGCGAGATACTCCACCGTCTCCCGCATGGCCGCGCCGTCGTCGGACCAGACGGCGGCGAGCGAGCCCGCCTCCGACGGATGGCCGATCACCACGGCCGGCAGGTCCAGCTCCCCGATCTCGGGGATGCGCGGGTCGTCGAAGTGCAGATCGACCAGGATGACGCCGTCGACGCGGCCCTCCCCCCACCACCTGCGGTAGACCTCCGCCTCCTGCGCGTGGCCGGTCACCGTCTGCAGGAGCAGGGCGTAGGAGCGGGCCGACAGCTCGCTCTCGATGCCGCTGATCAGCTCCATGAAGAACGGTTCCATCCCCAGGACCCGCGCCGGGCGGCACACGGTCAGGCCGACGGCGCGGGCCCGTGCCCCGTTGAGCGCGCGCGCCGCGCTGTTGGGCTGCCAGCCGATCTCCCTGGCGATGGCCTTGATGGTGTTCCTTCTCGCCTCCGACACGCCCGGCCGGTCGTTCAGCGCGTAGGAGACCGCGACCTTGGACACCCCCGCGCGACGAGCGATGTCGGCGATCGTCGGTCGCTTCACGAGACCCCCACCTGAACCGGTTATTCGACGTGTTTCCGCTGCGCACCCTACTATGCCCGTCTCGATCTCCGACGCTCCCCCCGGCGGCCCGTGACCCGCGGTGATCACTGGATCACGGCGGAACGCCCGCACACGGGGCGACAGCGGCAGCGGTGAGGCCGCCGCGTCCTCGGCGGCGGATTCGCTTAACCACTTAACCCCCGCCGCCCGCCGCGGTCCCGCCCGCTCCCCGGCGGCACCCGGCGGCACCCCGCCGCCACCGGACCCGTCGGGGCCGGTAACGTGCGGGAGGGCGCCGGGATGGGCACACGGTGCCGGGACCTCGGTGCAAGCGCGGCGAAACAGGAGATCATGTCCCGTCCCGTCATCGGCATCACCTGCTACGTCGAACCCGCGCGCTTCACCGTCTGGGAGACGACCACCGCGCTCCTGCCGTACGACTACGTCGACCACGTGGCCCGCGCGGGCGGGCAGCCGGTGATCCTGCCCCCGGCGGGCGACCCCGCGACCCTGGCAGGACGCCTGGACGGGCTGATCCTGGCCGGAGGCGGGGACGTCGGCCCGGAGCGGTACGGGCAGGAGCCGCACGAGCGGACCGGCCACGTCCGGCCGTTCCGCGACGACGCGGAGCTGGGGCTGGTCCGGGCGGCGCTGGAGCGGGGCCTGCCCTTCCTGGGCGTCTGCCGGGGCATGCAGGTCCTGAACGTCTCGCTGGGCGGCACCCTGCACCAGCACCTGCCCGACGTGGTCGGCCACCCGGGGCACGCCCCGGCTCCCGGCCGTTACGGCAGGATGCCGGTGTGGCTCGCCCCCGGCAGCCGGACCTCGAAGATCTTCGGGACCGAGACCGTGGACGTGGCCCACTACCACCACCAGGCCCTCGACCGGCTCGCCGCGGGCCTGAGCGTGACCGCCCACGCCGAGGACGGCACGATCGAGGCCGTGGAGGTGGACGACCACCCCTTCGCCGTCGCCGTCCAGTGGCACCCCGAGACCGACGACGAGTCGGCCCTGTTCGAGGCGCTGGTACGCCACGCCACCCCCTGACCGGCGCGGATCGGGGCGGCGCGGGGATTTCGCCCGGCCTGTTCGGGGCGGCGAGGGGATTTCGCTCGGCCGGTTCGGGCGGTTAGGCTGGCCGCTGACACCGATGAATCCCGTGCGGGAGAGCGTCCTGACACCCAGGCCAGGACCCCTGAAGGAGCAAGCCCTCCCCGCGAACCTCTCAAGGCAAAGGACCGTGCGGGTAGGTGCCCTCTGGAAAGCAGGTCCCACGGCCTCGCCGAAGGTGAAAGTCCGGTAAAACCCGGATGAAACTCTCAGGCACCGACGACAGAGGGGGAGGATGCTCTCATCTGTCCCTTGTCTGAGGTGCGCACATGTCCCGACCTACGCCGCTGCGCGGCGTGCACGAGTCCCTCGGCGCGACGCTGACCGACTTCGCGGGCTGGCTGATGCCGCTCCGCTACGGCAGCGAGTCGGCCGAGCACAACGCGGTCCGCCAGGCGGCCGGCCTGTTCGACCTCTCCCACATGGGCGAGATCTTCGTGACCGGGCCGCAGGCCGCCGAGGCCCTCGACCACGCGCTGGTCGGCCACCTGTCCGCGCTGGAGCCCGGCCGCGCCCGCTACACGATGATCGTCGACGCCGAGGGCGGCGTGCTGGACGACCTGATCGTCTACCGGCTCGCCCCCGCCGAGTTCATGGTCGTCGCCAACGCCTCCAACTACCCGCGGGTGGCCGCCGAGCTGACCGGCCGCGCCAAGGGCTTCGACGCCGCGGTGGACGACCGCTCCGAGCGGTACGCGCTGGTCGCGATCCAGGGCCCGCGCTCCGCGGAGATCCTGGGCACGCTCACCGACGCCGACCTCGACGGGCTCAAGTACTACGCCGGCCTGCCCGCCGTCGTCGCGGGCCGCGAGGCCCTCATCGCCCGTACCGGATACACCGGCGAGGACGGCTTCGAGCTGTTCGTCTCGGCCGAGGACGCGGAGCCGGTCTGGGCCGCCCTCACCGAGGCGGGCGCGCCGCACGGCCTGGTCCCCGCGGGCCTGTCCGCCCGCGACACCCTCCGTCTGGAGGCCGGGATGCCGCTGTACGGCAACGAGCTGTCGGCCGACCTGACCCCGTTCGACGCCGGGCTGGGCCGTGTGGTGAGGTTTGACAAGCCGGGCGACTTCGTCGGCCGGGCCGCCCTCGAATCACGCAAGGACGTCCCGCCGTCCCGCCGCCTGGTCGGTCTGATCGCGACCGGCCGCAGGGTGCCCCGGCACGGGTATCCGGTGGTGGTCGCAGGCGACGGCACGGTCGTCGGCGAGGTCACCAGCGGGGCGCCCTCCCAGTCACTGGGCAGGCCCATCGCCATGGCCTACGTGGACAACGGCCTGTCGTCGGGACTGGCCGTGGACATCAGGGGCAGCCACGAGCCGGTCGAGGTCGTCGCACTGCCTTTCTACAGGAGGAAAAAATGAGCAGCATTCCCGAGGAACTGCACTACACCAAGGAACACGAGTGGATCTCCGGCATCGATGACGGCCTGACCCTCACCGTCGGCATCACCGCCTACGCCGCCGAGGCGCTGGGCGACGTGGTCTTCGTGCAGATCCTCCCCGAGGTCGGTTCGACGATCGCCGCCGGCGACGCGGTCGGCGAGGTCGAGTCGACCAAGTCGGTGAGCGACATCTTCGCGCCGGTCTCCGGCGAGGTCGTCGAGGTCAACCAGACCGTCGTGGACGACCCCTCGCTGGTCAACGGCGACCCCTACGGCGACGGCTGGCTGTTCCGCGTACGCCTCGAGGGCTCCGCCGACGACCTGCTGTCGCCGGAGGAGTACGCCGCGCTCACCTCGGGTGAGTCCTAAGCCTCTCCCCCCTCGCGTCACGGCCACGCGCGTCCTTGGGCGCGCGTGGCCGTCCACGCTGGAAGGATTCAGATGACGATCAGCGTCTTCGATCTCTTCAAGATCGGAATCGGCCCGTCCAGCTCGCACACCGGCGGCCCGATGGCCGCCGCCCACAAGTTCGCCCGCGGCCTCCACCAGGACGGGCTCCTGGAGAAGACCGCCCGGGTGAGCGCCGTCCTGTACGGCTCGCTGGGCCTGACCGGCAAGGGTCACGGCAGCGACAAGGCCGTGCTGCTCGGCCTGTCCGGCGAGAAGCCCGAGCTGGTCGACGTCGACACGGTCGACGAGCGGCTCGCCGCCATGCGCGAGTCCGGCACCCTCTCCCTGTACGGCTCCCGCGAGATCCCCTTCGTCATCGGCGAGGACCTCGTCTTCGAACGCAAGATCTCGCTCCCCGGCCACCCCAACGGCATGCGCTTCACCGCGCTGTCCGAGTCCGGCGAGACGATCCGCGAGAAGGTCTACTACTCGGTGGGCGGCGGCTTCGTCGTCGACGAGAACGCCACCGGCGCCGACCGGATCAAACCCGACGACACCGTCCTGCCGTACCCCTTCACCACGGCCGCGGAGCTGCTCGCCCAGTGCGCGGAGACCGGGCTGTCGATCTCCGGGCTGATGCTGGAGAACGAGCGGGCGTTCGGCCGCACCGAGGCCGAGATCCGCGCCCAGCTGCTCGTCCTGTGGCAGGTCATGAGCGAGTGCGTGCGGCGCGGCATCGGCAAGGAGGGCGTGCTGCCAGGCGGCCTGAAGGTCCGCCGCCGCGCCCACCAGCTCCACCGGCAGCTGCGCAGCGAGTCGCCGGAGAAGGACTCGCTGCAGACGATGGACTGGGTCTCGCTGTTCGCCCTCGCGGTCAACGAGGAGAACGCCGCCGGAGGCCGCATCGTCACCGCGCCCACCAACGGCGCCGCGGGCATCATCCCGGCCGTGCTCACCTACTACGACCGCTTCACCAAGGACTCCGACGACGAGGGCGTGATCCGCTTCCTGCTGACCGCGGGGGCGATCGGCGTGCTGTTCAAGGAGAACGCCTCCATCTCCGGCGCCGAGGTCGGCTGCCAGGGCGAGGTCGGCTCGGCCTGCTCGATGGCCGCCGCCGGGCTCACCGAGGTGATGGGCGGCACCCCGGAGCAGGTCGAGAACGCCGCCGAGATCGGCATCGAGCACAACCTGGGGCTGACCTGCGACCCGATCGGCGGCCTGGTGCAGATCCCGTGCATCGAGCGCAACGCGGTCGCCTCCATCAAGGCCATCGCCGCCGCCAGGATCGCGATGCGCGGCGACGGCCGCCACTTCGTCTCGCTGGACAAGGCCATCAAGACGATGCGCGACACCGGCCGCGACATGCTCGACAAGTACAAGGAGACCAGCAGGGGAGGGCTCGCGGTCAACGTCATCGAGTGCTGACCGCAATCACTACCAAATTTCGCATCACGTGCAGGACCCCCCGATCCCACGCCTATGCTGGGTGGCCATGTGCGCGGGACTCGGGAGGTCGCGGTGGTAACGGGAACGCACCCGGCAAGCCGTTCCCGTCGCTCCCAGCGCCCCGAGAGACCCTCCCGCCCCCTGCGGGTGCTCCGCTTCCTCGGGTCGCACTGGCTCTTCATCACCGCCCTGCTGGCGGGCGGCGGCCTGCGGCTGCTCGCCATGCTCGGCTACCGGCCCGCCCTGTGGTTCTGGGCCGACTCCTTCGTCTACCTGAACGCGGGGCTCGCCCCCCGCCCCCTGGAGTCCCGCCCGGCGGGCTACGCGCTGTTCCTGTGGATCCTCAAGCCGCTGTCCAGCGTTCCCGCGGTGGTCGCGGTGCAGCACCTGCTCGGGCTGGCCGTGGCCGTCTGCGTCTACCTGCTGCTGCGCAGGCTGGGCGGGCTGCCGGGGTGGGGCGCGACGCTGGCCGCGCTGCCGGTGCTGCTGGACGCCTACCAGCTCCAGCTCGAACACCTCGTCATGGCGGACCTGCTCTTCCAGTTCCTGGCGGTGCTGGCGGTCACGCTGCTGCTGTGGCGGCGGCGCCCCGCGGTGTGGGTCGCGGCACTGGCCGGAGCGCTGCTGGCCGCGGCGACCGTCACCCGCACGATCGGGCTGCCGCTGATCGCCGTGGCGCTGGTCTGCATGCTGATCCGCCGGGCCGGATGGCGGGCCGTCGTCGCCGCGACGCTGGCCGCCGCGATCGGTCTGGGCTCGTACGCGGCCTGGTTCAGGACCGAGCACGGCAGCTTCGGGCTGACCAGGGGGAACGCCTTCCTCTGGGCGCGGACGATGACCTTCGCCGACTGCGCCAGGATCCACCCGGCCGGCCCCGAGGCGGCCCTGTGCCCCGTCGAGCCGCTCGGGCAGCGCCCGGCGCCGCCGGTCTACATCTGGGACGGCGACTCGCCGCTGAACAAGGTCAAGGGCAGCTGGGCGGAGCGCGACGCGCTCGCGGGCGCCTTCGCCACCCAGGCGATCATGGCCCAGCCGTTCGACTTCCTGCGGGCGGGCCTGGACGACGCGGCCCACATCTTCGACTGGACGCGGCGCGTCTACCCGGCTCCCGGGCCGCAGAGCGCCTACGTCTTCCCCGAGTCCGTGCGGCCCTTCTCCTCGGGGGTCGCCTCGCAGGGAAAGACCGCCGAGCAGCTGACCGTCGCCTACCAGGGCTCGTCGGGGGCGCCGGTGACGGTCGAGCCGTACGCGGGCTGGCTGCGCGGCTACCAGGAGTACGGCTTCGTGCGAGGCCCGTACCTCGCGGTGATCCTGCTGGTCGGCCTGGTCGGGGTGCTGATGCGGCTGCGGCGGCTCGGCGGCGCGGTGCTGCTGCCCTGGGCGGCGGGGACCATGCTGCTGGTCCTGCCGCCCTTCATCGCGGCCTTCGACCACCGCTACGTCATCCCCGCCCTCCCGCTGGTCTGCCTCGCCGCCGGACTGGCCTTCGGGGCCAGGCACGACAGGCACGAGGAGAACGCGCCCGGGCCGACGGCCGGGGAACCGGACGGGAAACCGCCGTACGAGGACCCGGACGACGAGGACCCGTCGTACCGCACGACGGCCGAACGGCCGGTGTACGCGAGCCCCGTCGGGGAATCGGGGTACGGGCCGGGCTCGTACGACGGGCAGGCGCACCGGGGCGGCGCGTACGGAGACACCGCGTACGGTGACACGACGGAGCCGCCGGCGTACGGCACGGCGGGCGAGCGAGCCGCGTACGGCGTCACCGGCGAGCGGCCGGTGTACGGCATGACGGGCGAATGGCCGGTGCTGGGAGGGGCGGGCGAGCGACCCGCGTACGGCGCGACGGGCGAGCGGCCGGTGTCCGGAGGGTCAGCGGCGGCGGACGTGCAGGCGAACCATCACGCCGAGTTCTACCTCCCCGAGCGCCCGTCGGACCTTCCCCACCGCGTCCCTGTTCAGCCGGGCCACGAGTTTGCCGACATCGGTCGCGGGCGCGCAGCCCACCCCGATGCGCAGCCGCTCGTGCCGTATGTACCTGACGCGGACGCGGGTGAGCCCTTCGACTTCTTTAAGGGCAACCCCGAGCATGGCGGTCCCCGTCCCGGACCGCCTGCCCCACCGTCCCCATCCCAGGGCGTGTAGCAGCCACCGCACCGCCAGGAGGGCCAGCGCCACCAGCAGCAGCGCCACCAGCCAGCCCAGCCACGGATGCGCGGCCAGCCAGCCGGGGAACCCCTTGCGCACGAGCCTGGCTCCGGGCGAGTGGCCGGGGATGTCACCGCGTCCCCGCAGGAAGGCGTAGAGCCCCGCGCACACCAGCACCGTCCCGGTGACGGCCAGACCGATCCGGTTGCCCAGGTAGGGCCTCATCACGCCTTCTTCCTGCGCAACCGTACGACGACGTCACCCGCGCACATCGCGCCCAGCCCGGACAGCCGGTCACCCACCGCCGCGCCCACCCGGCGCAGCACGGGCCCGGTCCGTTCGGCGTCGGTGAACACGGTGACCTCGACGACCCGCGACGTGAGCCGGACCCGGGCGCCGTTCACCTCGTCCACCGCCTCGGCGGCCTCCCGGAGCGTGCGGCGGAGCCCGGACCTGGTGATGCCGATCACCATGTGCGGGTCCCCCGACTCCAGCGGCACCAGCCGGGTCCGGCCCGGCAGCGCGGCGAGCGCGAGCATCACCAGGCCCGCCGCCATGGCGAGCGTCGACGCGGCGAACGTGGCCGGATCCGACCAGTTCCACGCGCCGGCCCCGTTGACGAGCCGCCGGTAGGGCACCCTCGCGACCGGCGACTCCATGAGCAGGCCCACCGTCACCGAGGCCGAGACCACCAGTACGGCGGACACCGTCAGGGCCGCGGGGACACCGGCGGGGCTCCTGCCCGGCCGCAGCAACCGCACCGACCTGCGCCGGACGTCCTGGAACTGCTCGGCCGCCGCCTTGCCTCCCGAGCCTCCGGCGGTGGTCCCCGCGCCGCCGGTGCCTCCCGAGCCCGCCAGGATGTCCTGGAGAGTAGTCGTCATTCGGTCATGTGTACGCGTTCGGGCAGGAGCGGGCCGGGGATCAACCGCCCACTTACGCGATCTTGAGGCCCTCCTGGCGGGAGCATTGACCACCCCTCCGACAACATGAATATCGCTCACATTCGTTGGGGCCGGGTTATCCTGCGAACATGGACGACCGCCAGCGCTACGACCGGGCCACAGCGCACCTGGATCCCCCCTTCGCCGTCCTCGACCTGCCCGCCCTGCGCGCCAACGCCGAGGGAATGGTCCGTCGGGCCGGGGGCAAGCCGATCAGGGTCGCCAGCAAGTCCGTCAGGTCCCGGGCCGTACTCGAACGCATCCTCGCCATGGACGGCTTCACCGGCATCATGGCCTTCACCCTCCCCGAGGCCCTCTGGCTCGTCTCCACCGGGATGCGGGACGTGCTGGTGGCGTACCCCACCGTCGACCGCGCCGCGCTCGCCGAGCTGGCCGCCGGCCCGGACGCGGCACGAGAGATCACGATCATGGTGGACCACGCCGAACACCTGGACCTCATCGAGTCCGCCGTCTCCGGCGTCCGCGACCGCCACGAGATCCGGCTCTGCCTGGACGTCGACGCGGGCTACCTCGCCTTCGGCGGCCGGTTCAGGGCGGGGGTCCGCCGCTCCCCCATCCGCGAGATCGGCCAGGCCGCCGACCTGGCCACCGAGATCGCGAAACGGCCCGGATTCCGGCTCGTGGGCCTGATGGCTTACGAGGCGCAGATCGCCGGAGTCGGCGACGACCCGCCGGGCAATCCCGTACTGACCCGGGCCGTCCGCCTGATGCAGGCCCGGTCCCGGCGCGAGCTGATCACGCGCAGGGGCCGGATCGTCCAGGCCGTCCGCCAGATCGCCGACCTGGAGTTCGTCAACGGCGGCGGCACCGGCAGCATCGAGAAGACCGCCAAGGAGAGGGCCGTCACCGAGATCGCCGCCGGATCCGGCTTCTTCCACCCCCGCCTGTTCGACTTCTACCGGGGATTCACCGGCCGGCCCGCCGCCCTGTTCGCCCTGCCCGTCGTACGCCGCCCCGCCCCCGGCGTCGTCACCGTCCTCGGCGGCGGCTACCCCGCCTCCGGCGCCCCCGGCGACAACCGCCTGCCCCAGCCCTACCTGCCGTGCGGGCTGCGCTACGACGCCGACGAGGGCGCCGGAGAGGTGCAGACCCCCCTCATCGGGCAGGCCGCCGAGGACCTGCGCGCCGGCGACCGGGTCTGGTTCCGGCACGCCAAGGCGGGTGAGCTCTGCGAGCGCTTCGCGAGCCTGCACCTGATCGACGGGGACGAGGTCGTGGACGAGGTTCCCACCTACCGGGGCGAGGGCCGCACCTTCCTCTGACCTCTCGCCCCTGTCTCCTCCCCCGGATCCGTGGCCGGGATCGGCTGGAACTCCGGCAGAGCGGCGTCCCCTCCGAACCCGGCGGCGTCCCCTTCGAACCCGGCACCGTCCGGAACACGGGAGCGGACCCCGGCACGAGGAACGGGCACCCGCCGCTCCGGCGGGTGCCCGTTCCTCGTGCCTGTCACATCTCGGCCTCTCCCCGGGCACCACGGCCCCCGGTGCTCCGCGCCCGGAGAGACCGTGCCCGCGAGGAACCTCCGGGGGATCTCAGAAGCCCAGGTCGAGCTCTTCCCACCTGCTGCACCTGTGGGTCGACCAGCTCCGGTACTTGACCTGGCAGGTCTTGACCCGCACCTCGCTGACGTCGTGCGCCGTGACACGGAAGCGCTTGGTGTCGTCGTAGCTGCACAGCCTGTCGCGCTTGGCGACGTCCCAGTCCTCGTCGCCGGACGAGACGACCTGGACCTCGACGTAGGCGCAGCGACCGCCCTGGCGGAAGGTACGCCTGTCACCGTCGTACAGCTCGCCCCGCAGCCTGAACGTGTTGTCGTCCTCCTCGTCGCCCCTGACCGAGTACCTGGCCTCCAGCGTGGCCAGGCCGTTCCTGGACTCCTGCTCGAAGCTGTCGTCGACGTCACGCGACGAGGACGACGAGGACACAGCGGACGCGGACGAGGCGGACGCCGGTGTCGCGGCGAAGGCGGCCGGAGCCGCCGTCAGCATGAGGCCCGTGGTCGCCACCACCGCGATCGCGGCGCGAATGATGTTTTTCATGGATTTACCCCTCCCTTTCACCTACCCGCGATGTTCCGCGAGCGGGAAAAAGGTCACATGAGTAAACCCCTACTCAATTCGGGGCCGCCGACCGGTCGCCGGCGACGCCGGAACCCCCCGGTCAGCGACGGTCAGCGACGCCGGCGCCGCCACAGCACGACCACCGCGCCGAGCGCCAGCACCGCCCCCACCCCGATCAGGATCGGCGCCAGGTCCGGCCGGTCGTCCGCCCACAGATCCTCGGGCTCGCCGGCGAGCTTGACCGGCTTCGGTCCCGCCACGCCCACCATGTCACCGACCTGGGCGACGAGATGCTCCGCGTTCGCCCTGACCTTGGCCACACCGCGTGCCGCGACCCGCTTGGGGCTCACCCGGTCCGCGATGGCGTCCACCGTCTGAGCCAACTCCGCGCGCGTGCGCTCGATCTGCCGCTCCAACTCCGCGGGATCGGTGTCCGCCATGGCGCTCCTCCCCTACTCCTTGACATTGATCAGTCTGTCAGGTCCTGCCCGCCCACGGCACTTCGGACAGGCCGGTAAGTTGACCGGGGAACCATTCCTCGGAGGAACACCATGAAACTCGAGCCGGGCGACGCCGCCCCGGACTTCACGCTTCCCGCCGCCGACGGCACCACCGTGTCGCTGGAGACACACCGCGGTCGGCGCGTCATCCTCTACTTCTATCCCGCCGCGATGACCCCGGGCTGCACCAAGCAGGCCTGCGACTTCCGCGACAGCCTCGCCTCGCTGACCGCGGCCGGATTCGCCGTGCTCGGCGTCTCGAAGGACACCCCGGCCAAACTCGCCAAGTTCGCCGAACACGACGCCCTGACCTTCCCGCTCCTGTCCGACCCCTCCCTCGAGGTCCACAAGGCCTACGACGCGTACGGGGAGAAGACGATGTACGGCAGGACGACCGTCGGGGTCATCCGCTCCACCTTCGTCATCGACGCCGACGGAAAGATCGAGAAGGCTCTCTACAACGTGAAGGCGACCGGCCACGTGGCCCGCCTCCGCCGCGAACTCGGCCTCGACTAAAACCCGTTTTTCACCATTTGATACGACGTGAGCATGCCCCAAGAATTGCCAGTCCCATTGCCTAGGCTTGGGGCGTGCCCATCAAATACAAATACACCCCCGAAATGCTGGCGGAGGCCGCGGCCCACTCCCTCAGCATCGCCGACGTCCTCCGCCGCCTCGGCATCACCATCGCGGGCGGCAACCATGCCCATATCAGCCGCCAGCTGAAGCGCTTCGGAATCGACACGTCGCACTTTCGCAGGGTCTCCCCCAACAGAGGGAAGCCCTCACCACGACGCAGTCGCCCGGAACAGGTTCTCGCCATACGGCCGGAAGGCAGCCCGCGCCCGGACCCCGGGCAGCTCAGGCGCATCTTGATCGAGATCGGGATGCCTTACCGCTGCGCGGGATGTAGGATCGAGGGCGTCTGGCAAGGTCGCTCATTGACGCTGCACGTTGACCACATCAATGGCAACTGGCTGGACAACAGAAAAGAAAACCTGCGATTCCTCTGTCCCAATTGCCATTCACAGACAGAGAATTTTGCAGGAAAGAATAGGGGTCGTAGCCCAACGGCAGAGGCGGCGATTTTAGGTGTCGTACAGAGCGGGTTCGAATCCCGTCGACCCCACAAAACAATTCAAAATCGCCCGGTCGACATGAAGTCGGTAGACACCGCCGTAACGATATCGGTCCAGGATTCATTCTTCATAGAATACTGTCGAAGTGAAAAACGCTTCGCGTCGAGATCCGCGGTCATACGCAGGGCCATTCAATTGCTGCGCGAGTCCGTTCTCGAGGAGGAGCGCGCCGCCGCGTCCGTCGAGATGGGCGAGAGCGGTGACATGGGTTCGCCTGGCCGCGCTGTGCGGGGCGGCTCCGGCGAGTGGCCCGCGTAGGGTCCGGTCTCGTCGGGGATGGCGCGAGGTCCGCCGCCGAGCGGGAAAACCTTTGTGAATCAGCTCCGGTGATCGGGCGAGGTCGCCGGAACACCCGAGGGGCGGGGCGGCGGCCGTCCGGCATGTGGGCCACCCGGCGCGGCAGGGGAAAACGTCAGGTCGCGCGGCCCGTTCCGTGGCCGCGCGACCTGTCGTCGTTGTGATTGATCACCACAAACTATCTCCCTTTACTCACCCCAGAGGGCGCTCCCGGAAACCATGGTGTCCCAGAGGCCGTAAAGGCCGCGTAAGCCGTGCCGGATGTCCGACCCGGTGTGCGACCTGAGTCGTACATCGGGTTCCCCCTTGAGGGGGAAGGTCACTGATCTGCGCATACGTATCGTGGTGATGTGTTCGGCAGACTGCGCGCCTGGAGCGGGCGCCATCCCAGGATCACGGACGCCCTGTGGCTGACTCCGTTCCTGCTGGTCTCGCTGCTCAACCTCTGGACCGTCGGGGTGATCGACCTGGTGGCCTGGGGGGCGGAAAGGCTCGGGCCGTGGGGGTTCGCCGGGCTGACGCTGCTGCTGTTCGTGCCGCTGTTCTGGCTGCGCGAGCGTCCCGTGGCGGTCTTCGCGGTCATCTCGCTGGCTTCCTTCCTCCAGTGGCTTCTCGGGGTGCAGCCCCTGGTCTTCAACCTCTCCGTGCTCGTCGCCATGTACGGCGTGGCGTCGCGGCGCCCGCTGCGCTGGGCGGTGGGGGCGGGTCTGGTGGTGGAGCTGGGGTTGTTCCTGGTGTTCGGGCGGGTGCCTCGGGGGTTCGATCCGAGCGCCTTCGCCACGGCCTCGGCGTTCGCGGTCGCGATCTGGATGGCGGGGATCTACGCGAACACCCGCCGCCGTTACCTGGAGGGCCTGGAGGAGCGGGCCGAGCGGGCCGAGCGGGAGCGCGATCAGCAGGCCAGGCTGGCGGCGGCGGCGGAGCGGGCCCGGATCGCCCGTGAGCTGCACGACGTGGTGGCGCACAACGTGAGTGTGATCATCGTTCAGGCCGACGGGGCGGGGTACGCGATCGACAGTGATCCCGAGCAGGCGCGCAGGGCGATGGAGGCGGTCTCGGCCACGGGCCGCAGGGCGCTGGCGGAGATGCGGCGGATGGTGGGCGTGTTGCGGGCCGACGGCGTCCAGGAGGAGTACGCTCCGCAGCCGAGCCTGTCGCAGCTGGACGGTCTGGTGGCGCAGGTGCGGGAGTCGGGGTTGCCGGTGGAGCTGCGGGTGTCCGGCGTTGCCCGGGAGCTTCCCGAGGGGGAGCAGCTGACGGTTTACCGGATCGTGCAGGAGGCCCTCACCAATACCCTCAAGCATGGCGGTCCGGACAGCAGGGCCACGGTCGAGATGGAGTACGGCGTGCGGGAGCTGCTCTTGCGGGTGACCGACGACGGTCGCGGGGCCGCGACGCCGGAGCGTGAGGGCGGGCACGGCCTGGTCGGCATGCGGGAGCGGGTCGCGTTGTTCGGCGGGAGTGTGGAGGCACGGCCCGTTCCTGGTGGCGGGTTCCAGGTGGTGGCGCGGTTGCCGATCGGCGACACCGGGGCGGGTCGGGCGGCTTGACGGAGCGCGCGGTGGGTGACCGGGTGATCCGGGTGATGCTGGTCGACGATCAGGAGTTGCTGCGCACCGGTTTCCGGATGGTTCTCAGTGCCCATCCCGGGATCGAGGTCGTCGCGGAGGCGGGTAACGGGGCGGCCGCGGTGGAGGCGCTGCGGACGGTCGCCGTCGACGTGGTGCTGATGGACGTGCGGATGCCGGTCATGGACGGGGTGGAGGCGACGCGGCTGATCCGTTCTGCGGCCGGCGGGCCTCGGGTGCTGATCCTGACCACGTTCGATCTGGACGAGTACGCGTTCGCGGCGTTGAAGGCGGGTGCGTCGGGGTTTCTGTTGAAGGATGTGCCGCCCGCCGATCTGGTGAGCGCGATCCAGTCGGTGCACAGCGGGGACGCGGTGGTGGCGCCGAGCACGACGCGGCGGTTGCTGGAGCGTTTCGCGGTGCATCTTCCCTCGGCGGGGGCGGCCGAGCCCGCGGTGCTGTCCGGGTTGACCGCGCGGGAGCGGGAGGTGCTGGTGCTGGTGGCCAGGGGGCTGTCGAACACGGAGATCGCCGGTCGGCTGGAGCTGGCGGAGGCGACGGTCAAGACGCATCTGGGCCGGATACTGGCAAAGTTGAGCCTGAGAGATCGGGCGCAGGTCGTCGTGTACGCCTATGAATCAGGGATCGTCACTCCGCATTCGGCCGACTAGCATGATCTTATGACGCACCCTGACGGCCGGCTTCGCGCGTCGCACGCCGACCGGGACGCGGTTATCGAGCAGCTGCGCGTGGCCGCCGGAGACGGGCGGCTCACCCTGGAGGAGCTGGAGGAGCGGATCGAGCGGACTCAGGCCGCCAGGACGTACGACGACCTGAGGGCTCTCACCGCCGACCTGCCGCAGGACAGGGTGGCGTTCGCCGTGCCGGGCGGGGGCGGGGTGCTGGAGCTGCGGACGAAGCACGGGCAGGTGCAGCAGAAGGATTACTGGGTGGTGCCCGCGCGCATCGTGGCGAGTTGCACCTCCGGCAGCGTGAAGATCGACTTCACCGAGGCGGTGTGCTCGCACCGCGAGGTGCTGCTGGAGGCGACCTGCGGGATGGGCAACATCGTGGTGATCGTGCCGCGCGGGTGGACCGTGTGGGTCGACTCGCTGACGACGAACATGGGCACGATCAGCAACAAGGCCACCGACCCGGGCCGTCCGGACGCGCCGGTGCTGCGCGTCACCGGCAAGGTCGGCATGGGCAGCCTCAAGATCAAATACCCGCGAAAGTAGCGCCGGGCGAGAGCGGGAGCCGGGAGGAACCCGCCGGAGGCCAGGCCCTGGTCGCCTCCCGCACCCGGTCCCCCGGGCACCTCGGTCGTCTCCCCGCCCTCCGGTCCTCTCCAAGCCTTCCCCCGCTCCGATCCTCTCCGGTCCTCCCCGCGCTCCGGTCCTCTCCGGTCCTCCCCGCCCTCCGGTCCTCTCCAAGCCTTCCCGCGCTCCGATCCTCTCCGGGCCGCCTCGGCCGAATGGCCGAGGCGGTGCTACGGCGGAGGTCGCGCCCGTCCTTCTCCGGGCCCCCTCCGTCGCACCGCAAGTCAGGCTTAATGCCTGATGGATCCCTCTTTCCTCATCAATAACGTTTGGTCCGTCATAACGCCATACGTTGTTGGAGGAGAGCTGCCGTGACCATCACCGGAGAGGTCGGCGCGTGGGACGACGCGCGGGGAAGCGCGGCGCCGGCCGTGACGGCCAGAGGTCTCACCAAGGTGTACGGCCGGGGGGACACCGCCGTGCACGCGCTGCGAGGGGTGGACGTCTCCTTCTCGACGGGCGCCTTCACCGCGATCATGGGTCCCTCGGGGTCGGGGAAGTCCACGCTGATGCACTGCCTGGCCGGGCTGGACACGGTGAGCGGCGGTCAGGTGCGCATCGGGGACGTGGAGCTGACCGGGCTCAACGACAGGCAGCTCACCATGCTCCGCCGCGAGCGGATCGGCTTCGTCTTCCAGGCGTTCAACCTGCTGCCGACGCTGACGGCCGAGCAGAACATCCGGCTCCCGCTGGAGATCTCCGGGCGGCTCGCCGACCCCGCGCTGTTCGACCTGGTCGTGGAGACCGTTGGCCTGCGCGACCGGCTGGGGCACCGGCCCTCGGAGCTGTCGGGCGGCCAGCAGCAGCGCGTCGCGGTCGCCCGCGCCCTGATCAGCAGACCCCAGGTCATCTTCGCCGACGAGCCCACCGGCAACCTGGACTCGCGCAGCGGCGCCGAGGTGCTCTCCTTCCTGCGGACGTCGGTGCGCGAGCTCGACCAGACGATCGTGATGGTCACCCACGACCCGGTGGCGGCCTCGTACGCCGACCGCGTGGTCTTCCTCCGTGACGGCCTGGTGGTCAGCGAGCTGACCGGGCCGACGCCGCAGTCGGTGCTGGACACGCTGATGAAGCTGGAGGCGTGAGGTGCTGAGGACGACGCTGGCCGGGTTGCGGGCGCACCGGCTGCGGCTGGTGCTGACGTCGCTGGCGATCGCGCTGGGGGTGGGCTTCATCGCGGGGACGTTCGTGCTGACCGACACCATCGAGGCGGGTTTCACCCAGAAGTTCGCGGCGGCGGCCGACCGGATCGACGTCGCCGTGACCCCCCTGCCCGGCGGGAACGGCGACGAGGCGCCGGCCGTCTCCGAGGCGACCCTGGAGAAGGTGCGCGCCGTGGACGGCGTGGCCGACGCCCAGGGGCTGGTGCGGGGCACGTCCGCCCTGCTCGACAAGGACGGCAAGGCGGCCGGCGACTTCCCCACCGCGGGGATCTCCCTGCCCGAGGGTGACCTGAACCGTACCTCGATCGTGAGCGGTGCGGCGCCGAGGACCGCGACGCAGGCCGTGCTCGACGAGGACACGGCCAGGACCAGGGGCTTCAGGGTCGGCGACGTCATCGCGGTGCTCGACGCGAAGAACGTCCGGCACGAGTTCACGCTGGTGGGCCTGGTCGACATCGGCTTGGACCAGGAGCTCGGATACTTCGGCGCGGTCGGCTACACCACGGACACGGCCAGGAAGATGACCGGGCAGAAGGGGTACCGGGAGGTCGACGTCGCCGCCGCCGAGGGCGTCACCCAGGAGGCGCTGCGCGGCTCGGTCGCCGCGGCCGTGGGCGCGGGTCACGAGGTCAGGACCGGTGAGCGGTACGCGGCGGACCTGGCCAGGTCCAACGGCGCCAACAGCGACTTCCTGATGCTGGGCCTGCTGTTGTTCGGCGTGGTGGCGATGTTCGTGGCCGCGCTGGTCATCTACAACACCTTCAACATCCTGGTGGCCCAGCGGACCCGCGAGATGGCGCTGCTGCGGTGCATCGGGGCGACGCGCGGGCAGGTCTTCGGATCGATCGTGCTGGAGTCGGCCGTGGTCGGCCTGCTGTCGTCGGTGCTCGGCCTGCTGCTCGGCTACGGCCTGGGCGCGGGGGCGCTCGCCGTGCTGGCGGCGTTCGACGCGCCGCTGCCCTCGGCCGCCGCCACCACCCTGACGCCGCGCACCGTCGTCCTGGGCCTGGTCATCGGCCTCACGGTCACGGTCGTCGCGGCGCTGCTGCCCGCGCGGGCGGCGACGCGGGTGGCGCCGATCGCGGCGCTGCGCTCGCAGGCCGAGGAGCAGACCTTCAGGACCGGCCTGGTACGGATGATCTTCGCGGGGCTGTTCCTGGTGGCGGGCGTGGGCATCACGGTGGCCGGGATGTCCATGAAGCCCGGTGAGACCGCCCTCGTGGTGGTGATGGCCGGTTGCTCGTTCGTCTTCCTGGCGGTGCTGATCCTCGGGCCGGTGATCGTCAGGCCGCTGTCCGCGTTCGCGGGGTGGGTGCCCGCCAAGATCTTCGGCGTGCCGGGAAGGCTGGCCGTGGACAACTCCCGGCGCAACCCGAAGCGGTCGGCGACCACCACCGTGGCACTCACCGTGGGCGTGACGCTCATGACGGTCATCTCCGTCGTCACCGGCACCGTGCGGGTGACGTACACCCAGCAGCTCGACGAGCAGTTCCCCTTCGACTACATGGTGCAGACCCAGGAGCGCGACTCGGGCCTGCCCCGCGCGATCGCCGAGGAGCTCCGGACCAGTCCCGAGCTGGCCTCGGTCATCGCCTTCCGCGAGACCACCGCCAGGCTCGCGACCGGGACCGCGAGATACGACGTGGGGACCTTCACCCCGGCCCCGGGCTTCAACCCGCCGCTCGACGCGGGCTCGCTCGACCGGCTCGGGCCGGGCACCGCGCTCGTCGCGGAACGCGTCGCCGAACGGCTCAAGGTCGGGGTCGGCGACCGGATCACCGTACGGACGGCGAAGGCGGGCTCGGTCGGCCTGACGATCGTGGGTCTCTCCGACATCGACGCGAGCCTCGCCAGCCTGACGGTGCCGGAGCGGGATTTCGACCGCTACTTCGGCGAGGTCGGCGACAACCGGGTGATGATCAAGCATCGGGACGGCGTGAGCCCGGACCGGGCGCTCGCGGCGGTCGAGGCGGCGACGGAGCCGTACCCGACGGCGAAGGTCGCCAGCTCGACGGCGATGCGGGGCCAGTTCGACGAGGCGCTCGACATGATGCTGATGATCATCACGGGGCTGCTCGGCCTGGCGGTGCTCATCTCCCTGCTGGGCATCGCCAACACGCTCTCCCTGTCGGTCCACGAGCGCACCCGCGAGTCCGCGCTGCTGCGGGCGCTCGGGCTGACCCGGCCCCAGCTGCGGCGGATGCTCTCGGTCGAGGCGCTGGTCCTGGGCCTCATCGGCGCGCTGGTCGGCGTGGTGCTGGGCGTCGCGTTCGGCTGGGCCGCCGCGCAGACGATGACCGACAACGTCATCTTCCAGCTGCCGGTGCCGCAGATCCTGTCGTTCGTGGCCCTGTCCGGCCTGGCCGGGGTGGTCGCCGCGGTCCTGCCCGCCCGGCGCGCGGCCCGCGCCTCGGTCGTCGGCGCGCTCGCGAGCGGCTGAGTGTGGCGGCCGGGACGTCTCGCTATCGGGGGCGGCGTCCCGGCCACTGCTCGGCCACGGTCTCGGGGTTGAGCAGCGGCCGGATGACGATCTCGCCGGTGGCCCTGTCGATGACCACGCACCCGGAGCCGACGGTGTCGGGCAGCACGCTGGGATCGTCGGACTCGGGCTCGTTCGACCAGGCGACATAGCCCTCGTTGAAGGCGTAGATCCTGATCTCGACGGCGGAGCCGGGGCCGCGGGCCCCGTTGAAGTACTCCTCCGCCACCGCCCTCGCCTGGTCGGGGTTCACGTTGCTCTCCTCGTCTCGCTCATCTCACGGGAACCCGCCGCCACGGGGAAAGCCGCCGGGATCGGGAAAGGCGCCGGGATCGGGAAAGGCGCCGGGGAAGGCGTCACAGCCGCCGCCCCTCCCTGTCGATCACGACGCAGAACACGCCGGTCACCGACTCGTACGGCGGCTCCACCGCCATGTGGCCCCGCTGCGCGTCGATCCAGATCACCTCGCCGTCGAAGTTCACCGCGTTCCACGCGTGGCTGCCCCCGGCCGGCCAGCGGTTGATGATGACCGCGGAGGAGCCGTGCCCCCCGGCCAGCAGCGCCTGCGCGATCGGGAGGTAGGAGTGGCGGCCCTGCCCCACGTACTGGAAGCGCTGCCCCAGCCACCGCTCCGCCCTGGCCACTCCCCCGGCCTCGCCGCTGAGCAGCGGCTTGCCCCCCCTGTCGTACTCGGGCCTGCGCGGCGCGGCCACCGCGGGGGTGCCGTACCAGGTGGAGAGCACCGACAGGGCGCAGTCGATCGCGTTGGTCGCCCGGAACGGGTCGTCCGCCGGGCCTGTCCCGTTGACCAGCCTGATCCACATGCCGCGCGGGTCGGGGAAGCGGCGCGGGGTGCCCTGCTCGGTGAGGGGCACGGCCCGCAGCATGTCCTCCTCGGTCTGCGGATCGGGCCTGGCCAGCCCGCCCGCCACCCCGTACGGCCTGCACTGGTCCAGCCGGGCCGGACCCCAGCGCATCCGCTCCCGCTCCCGCTCGCGTGGCGCCGGCGCCACGACCGGCACCTGGACCTCCAGCTCGAAGTCCCGCCACCGCTGCCCGTCCACCGTCACCACGGGGTTGTAGACCCCCGCGGGCAAACTCCACTCGTTCACGGCTCCCCCGTCACCATCCCCTGGGAGCCAGATAGTAGGGCGACGGCCCTGTACGACACGGAGGAGTTGACCATTTACAAGCCCGGCGACCGCCCGGGGATGGGGCGGCGGAGAGGCAGGTCCGCACGCGCGGAGAAGCGTGGCCGCTCCCCTGAGCACCCACGCTCAGGACATGAGGTCGTCCAGAGTCGGGTGCTCCACGGCCGGGTAACGCCGCGAGCCGACCCCGATGTCCTTGAACCCGCTGGAGGTCGCGACGCAGACCACCGGCCCGTCGAAGTCGCGCCGCAGCTTCCGGTACGCCGCCAGCCCCGCGACCCCCGACAGCTCCTGCCACAACCCTTCGCGGGCGAGGTCGCGCTGCGCCGCCCGCAGCTCCTCGTCGGTCACCAGCACCGCCTCGCCGCCGCTGTCGCGCACGGCCACCACGCCCCGGTGCCCGCCGACCGGCCCTGCGATGGAGTACGCGTCGCTGGGGCCCAGCTCGACGATCGCGGCGGGTGCGCCGGTGGCCAGCGCCCGCGCGTGGGGCCCGCCCGCCGCCGGCTCGCAGGAGAAGATCCGCGGCGTCCGTCCGGCCACCCCGAGCAACCGCAGCTCCACGAAGCCCTTCCACACCCCGTACAGCAGCTCGGCGTAGCCCGTGGGCGCGAACACCGCCGCCGGCACCTGGCCCAGCTGCAGGAACAGCTCGTACGCGATCGTCTTGTAGCCCTCGGGCCCGAACGGGTGGCCGGTGTGCGTCACGGTCTGGTTGCTGACCGGGTGGTAGCCGATCCGGTCCACGATCTCCCGCAGCAGCGGCCAGCGCCTCTCGACCGGCACGGACATGACCGTGGCGCCGTACGCCCGGGTGAACGCCTGCACGGCCGGCGGGGAGTCGGCCGAGGTCAGCACGATGGCGCGCAGCCCGGCACGGGCGGCGTACGCGGCGGCCGAGGCCCCGTGGTTGCCGGACGACGCCACGACCACGCCGGGTGCCCCGCAGGCGACGGCGGCGCTGACGGTGACGCGGTTGAGCCGGTCCTTGTGCGACCAGGTGGGGTTGCGCGACTCGTCCTTGACGTAGACGTCGCCGACCTTCACCAGCGGCGTCCCGCCCTCCCCGAGCGTGGGCGCGTCCAGCGGCGGCAGCAACGGCGACCACCGCGCGATGTCCGGCCCGGGCTCCTGGCCGAACAGGCTGCCGTCCACCCGCGCGTAGTCGTAGGTGACCTCCAGCGGGTAGGCGATCTCACTCGTGCTCGTCAGGGGACACCCGCGGGTCAACGGCGGGAACAGCGGGAACTCGACCGAGGGGTCACCGAGCGAACGCTGGCGGAGCGCGAGTGAGGGACCGTTCACATGAACGGATCCTACTGATCACTCCCGCGCACGCAGGGGTGGTCCGTCCTCGTTGTAATCTCTGTAAACACGCTGGGCATCGGCCCCGCACACGCGGGGGTGATCCCCGTACAGGGATGCGTCTCCCTGTAGTGCCAATTCGTCCGTCCCGCACACGCGGGGATGATCCCGGCACCGGCCGCCCTGAACCTGTTCTCACGGAGCTCGTCCCGCACTCGCGGGAGTGATCTTGGCAGCGACGCCAGCCCGGTTTCATTGCAGCTGTAGATCCCGCACAAGCGGGAGCACGACTCGTCCGCATCGGTCGCAGACTCCGCAGGGTACGAAATCGCGGCCCGGGTCAGGCGACCTCGACGGTGATGGTGTGCCAGCCGGTGGCGCCGTCCGGGGCGATGGGGACGCGGTCGCCGGTCTGGGTGTAGCCGGTGGCGTCGGTGGCGCGGACCTCGATGGTGTGGCTGCCGGGGACGGCGTCCCAGTCGTCGAGGACCCACTGGCGCCAGGTGTCGGCGGTGGGGGCCTCGGCGAGGCGGGCCTGGCGCCACCGGCCCCGGTCGACACGGACCTCGACCGCGTCGATGCCCTTGTGCTGGGCCCAGGCGACACCCGCGACGACGGTCTTGCCCGCCGGGACGGTCGCGCCGTCCCGAGGCAGGTCGATGCGCGACTCGGTCTTGATCGGTCCCTTGGCGGACCAGCCTCTGGGGGTCCAGTAGGCCTCGTCCCGGTCGAAGCGGGTGACCTTGATGTCGGTGACCCACTTGGTGGCCGAGACGTAGCCGTAGAGGCCGGGGACGACCTGGCGGACCGGGAAGCCGTGGTCGACGGGGAGCGGCCGGCCGTTCATGCCGAAGGCCAGCAGGGCGTCGCGGCCGTCCATGACGACGTCGGCCGGGGTTCCGGCGGTCCAGCCGTCGGCGGAGGTGCTGAGCAGCATGTCCGCGTCCTTCTGGACCCCCGCGTCGCGCAGTACCCCGGCCAGGCTGACGCCCAGCCAGCGGGCGTTGCCGATGTAGGGGCCGCCGACCTCGTTGGAGACGCAGCAGAGCGTGACGTCGGCCTCGACCACGGCGCGTTTCATCAGGTCGGCGAAGGTGAGCTCCACGGGCCTGTCGACCATGCCGTGGATCGTGAGGGTCCAGTCGCGCGGGTCGACCTGGGGGACCATCAGGGCGGTGTCGACCCGGTAGAAGTCGTTGTTGGGGGTGACGAACGGCGACAGGCCCTCGATCCTGAGGTCGACCCCGGCGGGCAGCGCGGCGAGGGGCTTCGCGGGCCGGGGCAGCGTGACGGCGCCGCGCGCCGCGCTCACCTCGGCCTGTCCCGAGAGCGCGCGCCCGGCCAGTCCCGCCACCCCGGCGAGGGCCACGCCGCCGACCGCGCCGGTCAGCAGGCCCCGGCGGTCGAAGGCGCGCAGGTCGTTCCCCGCCCGCATGACGGGCGGTGTCGACAGATCAGGGTGCTCCCCGGTCGCCGGCGGGGCCTCGGGCGTGACCAGTCGCAGGCGCGTCGGCCCGGTGTCGTGCGCGGCCCCCGCCGCGCTCACGGCACCGGCGCCACCGGACACTCCTCTGTACGGCCCGGCCCAGGCGTCGTCGGGTACGAGGGCCCGGCGGACGAGCCATCGCAGGACGAGCATGGCGGCACCTACCCCGGCCAGCGTCGGGACGACGTCCATCGGCCCGGAGCCGGGGCGGGCCAGCACGGCGACGACACCGATGAGGCCGAACACGGCCAGCCCCGCCATCCCGTACCGGAGGTCGCGGACGGCGACCCTTCCCAGCCAGGCGGCGATCGCGGCCAGGATCAGCAGGATCCCGGCGAGCAACACGGTCTTGTCGCTCTCGCCGAAGGTGCGGATCGCCCACTCCTTGAGCGGGGCCGGGGTGAGGTCGACGACAGAGTTGCCGACCGCGACGACCGGGAAGGCCGCGGGTTTCACCAGGCCCGCGACGAGCAGCGACACCCCCACCGCGACCGCACCGGACACCAGGCCGATCAGCGCCGAGGCCCAGGAAGGCATGCGCCTGTTGCTCTGCATACCCCGACGCTACGCCCATACGGGACCGAAGGTTCTTACGCGCCGATTACAGGTGCCGTCCCGCGCCGATCACGGGTGCCCCCGGCCACCCGCGAGCACCGTCCGGCGATCCGCCGGCATCCTCAGGCGACCACTTCGGCGATGATCGGGGCCAGCGCGCGGAAGGCGCGGCCGCGGTGGCTGATGGCGTCCTTCTCCGCCGCGGACAGCTCGGCGGTGGTCCGGGTCTCGCCCTCGGGGACGAGGATCGGGTCGTAGCCGAAACCACCGCCGCCGCGCGGAGCGTCGATGATCACGCCGTGCAGCGCACCCTCGGTCACCCGTTCCTCTCCCGACGGGAGTGCCAGCGCCGCCGCGCACGCGAAATGCGCGCCCCGGTGCCCCTCGGGCACGTCGGAGACCTGCGCGAGCAGCAGGTCGAGGTTGGCCCGGTCGTCGCCGTGCCTTCCCGACCAGCGGGCGGAGAAGATGCCGGGCATGCCGTTCAGCGCGTCGACGCAGAGGCCGGAGTCGTCGGCGATCGCGGGCAGGCCGGACTGCCGGGCGACCGCGTGCGCCTTGAGCAGGGCGTTCTCCGCGAAGGTCAGGCCGGTCTCGGCGACGTCGCCGATCTCGGGGAACTCCTCGAGCCCGACGATCTCCACCGGGATCGAGGCGTCGGCCAGGATCCGGCGCAGCTCGGCGATCTTCCCGGCGTTCCGGGTGGCGAGGACGACGCGCGCCTTGGCCGTACCAGAGGCAGCCGTATCGGACCCGCTCATGCCAGTGCCTCCCGCTGGAGGCGGGTGAGCTCGGCGCACCCGGCCGCGCCCAGGTCGAGCAGCTCGTCGAGGGCGGCGCGGTTGAACGGCTTGCCCTCGGCGGTGCCCTGGACCTCGACGAACTCGCCGGAGCCGGTCATGACCACGTTCATGTCCGTCTCGGCGGCGACGTCCTCGGTGTAGCAGAGGTCGAGCAGCGCCGTGGAGCCGACGACGCCGACGGAGACCGCCGCGACCGAGTCGATCAGCGGGTCTCCGCCGCACATCTTGCGCTTGCGCATCCACGCGACCGCGTCGACCAGTGCCACGTACGCGCCGGTGATGGCGGCGGTGCGGGTGCCGCCGTCGGCCTGGAGCACGTCGCAGTCGATGACGATCGAGTTCTCGCCCAGCGTCTTGTAGTCGACGCAGGCGCGCAGGGAGCGGCCGATCAGGCGGGAGATCTCGTGCGTACGGCCGCCGATCTTGCCGCGGACCGACTCGCGGTCGTTGCGGGTGTTCGTGGCGCGCGGCAGCATGGCGTACTCGGCCGTGATCCAGCCCTGACCGCTGCCCCGGCGCCAGCGCGGCACGCTGTCCTGCACGGAGGCGGCACAGAGCACCTTGGTGCCGCCGAACTCGACGAGCACCGAACCCTCGGCGTGCGCGAGCCAGTCACGGGTGATGGTGACGGGGCGGAGTTGATCGGGAGAACGTCCATCTGCACGAGCCATGAAACTCACCCTAGGTCATACCGGGCCCCGCTCCGTGCGAGTTCCATCCGCCCGCCGAACCCGCCGCGGGAGGCGTCCTCCAGGACGCGGTCGCGGTCGTTCCAGGGCACCAGATGCGTGAGCACCAGGGTGTCCACGTCCGCCTTGGCCGCGTGCTCGGCCGCCTGGCGGCCGTTCAGGTGCAGACCGTCGGGCAGGCCCGGCTTGTCGATGTGCGACGCCTCGCACAGGAGCACGTCGACGCCCGAGGCGAGCTTGACCAGTTCGGCGCTCTCACCGGTGTCGCCGGAGTAGGCCACCGAGCGCCCGCCGTGCGAGACCCTGAACCCGTAGGTCTCCACGGGGTGGTTCACCAGCGCCGCCGTCACCTCGAACGGGCCGACCTCGAACGTCCCCGGCGTCAGCCCCACGAAGTCGAAGGCCGTGTCGAGCAGGGGCTCGTCCGGCATCGCGTAGGCGGAGTTCAGCCGCCTGCGCGCGTCGGCGGGCGCGTACACCGGTATCCGGGGCAGCGGGCCCTGCGGAGAATAGGTGCGGACCACGTGGTACGGGCACATGTCGAGGCAGTGGTCGGCGTGCAGATGCGACAGGCAGATCGCGTCCACGTCGTACAGGCCTATGTACTTCTGGAGGGCGCCGAGCGCGCCGTTCCCGAAGTCGAGCAGCATGCGGAACCCCTCCGCCTCCAGCAGATAGCAGGAGGAAGGGCTGTCAGGCCCGGGGAAACTCCCCGAGCATCCAATGATCGTCAGTTTCACGGCGGCCTCCTACGGTTACTGTGCGGCGCCGCGTGTCACGGCGCGGGCGCCGGTGGCCGGTATCCGCCCCCCTTCGTCCGCCGATCTCCGGCGCTCCCCCTACGGAGCGCCCGAGCACCGTCACACGCGATGCCCGTTGTTCGGGACATCCCCTACTACCGCCACTTCGACCGCCTGGATCTCCGGTCCGAGGAACCGTCGTCCGAGGTCGGCGAAGAGGCCCGCGTCGCCGGTGGCGCGGAAACGGTGCCTGGGCGCGCCCCCTACGGCGGCCAGGCCCCGGTCGTGCAGGACGCGGTAGACGTCCTTGGCCGTCTCGTCGGCGCTGGACACCAGCGTGACGCCGTCTCCCACCACATAGGAGATCGGCCCGGCGAGGAGCGGGTAGTGCGTACATCCCAGGATCAGCGTGTCGCACCGGTCGGCGAGCACCGGCTCCAGGTATTCGCGGATGACGTCGATGAGCTCGTCGCTCATCGTCTCCCCCCGCTCGACGAACTCCACCAGGCGCGGCGCCGCCACCCCGGTCAGCCGGACGTCGGGAGCCGCGGCGAACGCGTCCTGGTACGCCATCGACTCGATCGTGGCCCTGGTCCCGATCACCCCGACCCTGCCGTTGCGGGTGGCACGCACGGCACGGCGCGTCGCGGGCTGGATCACCTCGACGACCGGGACGTCGTAGCGCTCCCGGGCGTCGCGGAGCACGGCCGCGCTGGCGCTGTTGCACGCGATCACCAGCATCTTGACGTCGTGCTCGACGAGGTGGTCCATCACCTCCAGCGCGTAGGCGCGAACCTGCGCGATGCTCTTGGGGCCGTACGGCTGCCTCGCCGTGTCGGCCACATAGAAGATCGGCTCGTTGGGCAACTGGTCGATGATCGCCCGGGCCACCGTGAGACCACCGACACCACTGTCAAAGATTCCAATGCTCGCTTGCGACACAGTTCCCAAGGCTAGGCGACCTGGGACGACCGATCACGGTAAGAATCCTCACAACGCCGATTACCAGCTCAGCCATGTATTTTTCGTAACATCCAGCCACACGAGGTCCCGCCGGGGACCACGGCGCCGCACGAAGTCCTGCCGGGTCCTGCGGCGCCGCACGACGCCCTGCCAGGTCCTGCGACGCCGCACGAAGTTGCGAGTCCTGCGGCGCCACACGACGTCCTGCCGAGTCCTGCGGCGCCGCACGACGCCGGGGGTCGTCCGTGGGGACGCGGCCGGGACGTCAGCCCCGCCCGACGCGGGCCAGCTGGCGGGACTGGGCGACCAGGCGTCCGGCGGAGTCCCAGACCTCGACGTCCTCGTCGAACCAGCCGTCGCTGATCAGGCGGCCTCCGGCGATGAGGGTGAGCCAGCCGGGGGCCGGCAGGGCGCGCAGGTGCCAGGTGAGGTCGACCGTGGGTGCCCAGCCGCGTTCTCCGGCGGAGAAGACCACCGGCGGGAGGGCGTCCACGGCCAGCGCCAGCACGTACGGGTCGGGGTCCTGCGGCTCGGCCAGCCGGAAGTAGGCGCGGGCCTCCGGCCTGCCGGTGGGCCTGCCGTCGAGCCAGCCGATGGTGGGAGGGTCGAAGGCCAGCTCCATCTGGGCGTTGAGCGTCATGTTCGACTCGGCCTTGGGAGCGGGCAGCGAGACGCACCGCTCGATCGGCGGCATCGCCACCGAGGGCTCGTCCGTCCAGTCGGGGTCGGCGTCTCCGAGGGTCGCGGTCGTGACGAGCCCCTCGATGAAGGACTTGCCGTCCTGGACCAGGGTCGCCCGGGTCATCGTGGCGGTGCGGCCGGTCTTGACCTGCTCCAGGCGCACCTGCGCGGGACCGGGCCTGGCCGCGCGCAGGAACTGGACACCCGTGGTCACCGGATGCTCGTGGGGAGAGGCGTCAACGACCGCGCGCAGCAGCACGGCCATCAGGTAACCGCCGTTGAGGGGGCCGCCGATCGAGTATCCGGTGTCGAGGCACACGTCGTAGGTGGTCTCGTCCACCCTGATGGCCGCTGTCGCCTCGTCGAACTTCGTCATCCACGCTCCCGAACCTTGTTCTAGAGAGGCCACTTTACCCATTCCGTGCGACCTTCGCTCCCCCGGCCCCGGATGGCCCGCCCGCCGGGGTCGAATCGGCCTCGCACGACCCACCCTCAGAAGCCGAGCCGACCTCGCGTAGTCCACCCCCAAAAGCCGAGCTGGCCTCGCATAACTCGTCAGCCGGAACCGGACCGGCCCCGCACCCACGAAATCGAATCCGGCCGGGACGGCCGGGGTCCGCGGGAAGAACAGGGGGCGGAGATGCGGAAGAAACGGCAGTGACCTGCGGGAATAGGGTGACAAAGCCGACAATGGTCCATAAAGCACTGTTGAGCAGTGGTTGATCCCGCTTAGATGCACCAATCACATAGTTAGTTCAATGCAAGCGGGTTGCTAGCAATGTGCACTAACTTCTCCCTATCCGCTAAGCCCACCTTGTGAGTGATCATGCCTGCCAACAATCCCCCCGACCAGTCGCCCACGCCGGGTCAGAACCCCGACAGGACGATCGCCTACCGATGGAACGAGGGCGCGCAGCACAACGACCAGCCGCACACACAGGCCTATCCGCAGAACGGCCAGCCCGGATATCCCCAGCCTTCCGGCGGCTACCAGCAGGGGCAGCCCTACCCGCAGCAGGGCCTGCCCTACCCGCAGCAGCAGAACCCCCAGCAGGGCTATCAGCAGCCGCAGCAGCCGTACGGCCAGCAGAACTACGGCCAGCAGGCCGGCCAGCAGGGCTACGGACAGCAGGGTCAGCAGGGCTACGGCCAGCAGCCCGGTCAGCCGTACGGCCAGCAGCAGCCCGGCTACCAGCAACAGCAGCAGAACTACGGCCAGCAGGCGTACGCGCAGCAGGGCGGGAACTGGCAGCAGGGTCCCGACTTCCTGAGCGCAGGGCCGCCGGCCGGGCCTCCCGCCCGCAAGGGTGGTAAGGGCTGGCTGCTCGCGGCGATCGCCGCGCTGGTCGTGGCCCTCGTGGGCGGCGGCGGTTTCTTCGCGATCAACCTGCTCAGCGGCGGCGGTGCGCAGCCGCACGACGTGCTGCCCGGCAACGCCATCGGCTACGTGCGCCTCGACCTCGACCCTGCCGCGAACCAGAAGGTGGCGCTGTTCACCATCGCCAGGAAGTTCACGACCACCAAGGACTCCTTCACCGGCGAGGACCCGCGCCAGGCGATCTTCAATCTGTTCAAGAAGGACGCCGACAGCCTCGGCAAGATCGACTACGCCGCCGACGTCGAGCCGTGGCTCGGCGTCCGCGCCGGCGTGGCCGCGCTGCCCCCGGCCAAGACCGGTGCCGCGCCCGGCGTCGTGGTGGCCGTCCAGGTCACCGACCAGGACAAGGCCAAGGCGGGCATCGCCAAGCTGATGGGCGAAGAGAAGTACGGCATCGCGTTCCGCGAGGACTACGCGCTGCTCACCGCCACCCAGGCCGAAGCCGGCAAGGCCGCCGCGGCCGAGCCGCTGTCGGGGAACGCGAACTTCTCCGACGACCTGAGCGCCCTCGGTGAGACCGGCGTCCTCTCCTTCTGGGCGGACGCGGGCAAGCTCGCGGGAATCGCTCCGGAGCTGGCGGCCCAGGACCCCACCGCCCTCGCCCAGATCAAGAACGTCCGCGTGGCGGGCGCCCTTCGCTTCGACGGCGAGTACGTCGAGCTCGCGGGCATCAGCCGCGGCGCCGAGAGCCTGGACATGGGCACTCCCGAGGCCTCCAAGATCGGCACACTTCCGGCCTCCACCGCCGGCGCGATCTCTATCTCCGGTCTCGGCGAGGTGATCGGCAAGCAGTGGGCGCAGCTCATGAAGTCGGCCGACCAGGCCGCGGGCGGCGGCGTCCAGCAGTTCACCGACCAGGCCAAGCAGAGGTACGGCCTGGCGCTCCCCGACGACCTGGTGACGCTGCTCGGCAAGAACATCACCCTCGCCATCGACTCCGGCGGCCTCAACACCAGCCAGCCGAAGTTCGGCGCGAAGATCGTCACCGACCCGGCCAAGGCGCAGGAGGTCGTCGGCAAGATCGAGAAGTTCCTCGCGGACTCCGGGACGGCCGTCCCGCAGCTCGCCAAGGTCCCCGGCGACGGCGTCTTCGTCCTGGCCAGCGCGCAGGACTACGCCGCCCTGCTCAACAAGGACGGCACCCTGGGCGACAGCGAGACCTTCCAGCTCGCGATCCCCAACGCCGGCGAGGCGACCTTCGCCCTCTACGCAGACCTGGACAAGGTGGAGAACCTCTATCTCAGCGGCCTCCAGGGCGAGGACAGGGCCAACCTCCAGGTGCTCCGCGCCGTGGGCATGAGCGGCACCCAGTCGGGCAGCGAGGCGTCCTTCTCGCTGAGGCTCCTGTTCAACTGACCGACCTGATCCACCCGATCCACCTGGCTCCCTGATCCTGTTCGATCAGGCCTCCCCAGATCCCCGGCCGGGCTCCGGCCCGCCGGGGGTCGTCCCGGCCAGGGAACGGCGGAGGGGGGGGGGGGCCCCCCGGCCCCCCCCCCCCCCCCGCGGCCAGTGATACCCCCGCGCCGGGTTGACCCCCCCCCCCCAACCCGCCCCCG
>NZ_JBFAAE010000019.1:0-142820 GCF_040639575.1 Streptosporangium sp. NPDC023825
CAGTCCGACCAGAATAAGAGAATTCGTCAAGGCGGCACTCGTACCGATCCATTTCGAGCACTGCTACATAGCGAACTCCTGCTGAGATCACCTCAGTGACGATCCGGGATCGGGGACCTTGGCTGGTCGCCCGCGACTTCCTTTTCTCTCGGTAGCCATGCGCGTACTCCCTGTTGTTTTGCTGTTCGTTGCGAGCAAATCAGGTCGTGCGGTCTGCTGTCAGCACCTTGAGCAGGCCGGATCGTGAGAGATGGACGCCATGAGCATCGACTCGGTATGTGCCCTCGATCAGCTGAAGAAACTCACTCCCGAGAACGCGGGCGACGTTGCCCGATCTCATTTGGGAAAGACGTGCCGGATGGCCCCCCGGCGGTAATCACTATGAGTCCGTGCCAGGTCGTCGAGCGAGATCACCCCGCCTGAAAACACGCAGGTAGTCACGACCAGCGAACTCAAGGGCATCGTAAAAACGGCTCCGCCGGGCGAGTAGCGTCACCCGGCAGAGCCTTGATCGCACAGGAAGGTGCGACCCATGGCCAACCCTAGTAGAACCCCTAGGATCGTCAGAGTCCGCTGGCATGCCGAGCAGCCGCCCTCGCCCCTCGGCTGCCGCTGGTGCGGCCATCCCCCGTACGCGCACGACGCCGCCAGCCTGCCGCATCGGCCCGGTCACCTGTGGGAGCAGCCCACCCCGGCCCAGGTCCGTACCCGCATGACGGCCCGGCGCCGCCTCGGCCTCTGCGGTCGGCTGCCTTCGGCCGTACCGGCCGCACACCCGGTGCCCGCCGCGCCGAATCCATCCACCGCCGTGGCCACACGCTCGACGATCCGGCCCCTCGCGGGTTCTCCGGCGGGCAGGGGACGCCACGCGCGACCGGCCTCGATAGCCGCGCCGCCGCCGTACGGACAGCCTTCGTCCAGGCAGCAGCCGTACGGACGGGAGTCGCCAGGTGTACGGCCCTGGCCGGGCAGGCGCGAGTCGTACCGGAAAGGGGTGACGGCATGAGCCCGCCACCCATCGAAGCGACCGGCACGACAACGACCGCCGAAACAACGGAAACCCTCTCCGCGCCCCTCTCCTGTGAACCCGGTGAGGACGACACCGGCGCGCCGGCACTCCGGTTCACCGGCTGGTGTCTCTGGTACGGCAAGGCCACCGAACGCTGGTGGGCGCTCTCCCCCGCCTGGTGCCGGGAGCGCGTCGGCCTGGTCGAGGCCGACACCTTCGCCGAGCTGGTCGCGCGGATGCGGCACATCGAGGACTTCCGTCCCCACCCCGCCTCCGACCAGCGTGAACGGCCACGGCGTCCTCTCCCCACGACCGTTCCAGAGCCACGGCCTGAAGGTGTCGACGGCACCGAGGACGTCAGGTTCGCGGAAAGGGACGCCGGGGGCGAGACGGAAAGGGACGCCGAGGGCGGGAAGAGCATCGCGGTCACGAGGAAGGGGGGTGGGAGGGATGGCGGGGCGACTCCTCTCCGTGCTCGTCGGCGTGTTCGCTGACCGGTTCCGGGTGACGGCCGACGACGCCACGGAACCGGCCCACGCAGGTCCGGCCCACACGGGTCCGGCCTACACGGGAGCGGTATGGTCGCCGCACCTGGGCCACGTACCCGGGTGGTCGACGCCCTCGGGTCACCCGGGTTACGCGGGTTACGCGGGTTACGCGGGTCACGTACCCACTAGCTCTCCCGTGATCTCTCAGCGCTTCGGGGCCACCCGCGACCAGGTCAGGCCCGCCCGAAGTTTCGTCGCCGAGATCCTCGGGGACGGCCACCCGCTGCATGACGACGCCGTGCTCCTCACCAGCGAACTCGCCACCAACGCCGTCGAGCACTCCGCCCAACCAGTTGATACCGGCACCGGGTGGGACGGTACGGGACCAGGCGAGCGGCCAGGGGAATTCGTCGTCACGGTGGCCTTCCTCCCGCACGGCGTCGTCGTCACCGTCCAGGATCCCGGCTCCGCACGGATCCCCTGCGTAAGGAACTCCGGGCCGGACGCCACGGGTGGCCGGGGGCTGATGCTCGTCAACGACCTCGCGACCCGCTGGGGATTCCACCGCGACGGCACCGGGACCGTCATCTGGTTCGAGCTCGGCTCACCCGGCTGAGAACCCGGGCAGGGCCGGTGGACCGGTGTGATGATGCGAGCCCTGGAGGGACTCGTACCACCACACCGGTCCACCGGAAGCAACCGAGAGGCGAGAAACGGATACGAGGACGATGCCAAGCTCTCGAAGTCGAGAACATCCGCCTCCGGTCCGAGCTGAGAAAGGCGCGTGAGGAAAAGCGCGAGCTTGAACAACGGCTTGAGCTCTATGCGATGGCCATCAACGAACTGGCCACCTCTCGCAGCGAAGACGGAGCCGACATCACCCCTCTGAGGCGCTGACCTCAGAGGGTGTCTTCGATCCCCGCTGGCGATCACTGAGCGGTCCGACAGCGGCATGAGCGGAAGTCACCAGTGAGCCTGTCGACGCGATGGCGTCCTTGATCGCTTGCGCGTCGCTGTCGAGGAGCCGCCTCTCGCGTTCCACCGGATCGGGAATGATGGTCCAACCGTCTCCCGCATAGCGCGGGATGACGTGAAGGTGGAAGTGGAAGACCGTCTGGAAGGCGGCTTCGCCGTCACAGAGGAAGACGTTGATCCCCTCGCAACGCATGCTCGAGCGTCGCAAGGCTCGTGCCATGTCATGACCGACCGACCACACGTGAGCGCTCGTGGCTCCGTCGATGTCTTCAAGGCCCACCGCGTGCTCGCGTGGCACGACAAGAAGATGGCCGGGTGCGACGGGGTTCAGGTCCATGAAGGCGACAACGGTCTCGTCCTCGTACACCACACTGGCCTCGGCCTGCCGGGCCGCGATGGCGCAGAAGATGCACCCCTGCGCCGCCGACGTCGCGCTCTGTGTCATGCGCGCAATGGTCCCAGCGCGTCCGGACAGGTGCCATTCATTTGATGCTGGAGCCTGATCCCTGACGACCGCTCATCATCGGCTGCTTGTCCCATTGACCCAGGATCGGCACCCGGCCCGGGAGCCTGATGGCACACCGCTGCTGTCCGGGCTACGGGGGAACCTCAAAGGCCCCTGACCACTGGTGAGGGCACGGTCTGACCCCAGGACTCGAACATCGGTCCGGTGCGGGAAAGTGCTCACTCACCAGTGGCTACCAGGCCCCGAGTCTGCCCGATCAGCTGACCCGGTGGCTCCCGTCAGCGCCAGATGACGGCCTGGGTGTGGCGACCGGTGGTCCAGTGGTAGGTGACGGAGCCGACGATCCAGCCCTGGTTGTTGATGTCGTGAGCTTGGGCGCTGGTTACCTTCGCGTCTGTGGGCAGCGGCAGGGTACGGGGCTGGGTGGTGGGGGTGTCCCACAGGGCGGTGAAGCCGTACGGGTTGCCGACCTTGCTGTAGCTGCCGACGATCTGGCCGCGGTCGTTGATGGCGACGGCGCCGGCGTTGGAGACGTCGGCGGGCAGGGGAAGGGCCGTCATGGAGGAGCCGTTCCAGAAGAAGCCGCGACGGCGGCCGTCGGTCGTATCGGAGTTGCCGACCACCTGGCCGAGGTTGTTGATCGAATTGGGGGCGCTCATCCCGCCGAACGTGCCAAGATCGCGGCCGGTGCCGTTGTGCCACAGGTACGCCCGGTAGATCGGCAGCGGGAGACCGCTCTCGTTGACGACGTAGTTCTCGGCGCCCACCACCTGGCCGTGGTCGTTGACGGCGTCGGCGACCAGGCCGGGGCGGCGGTCGATGACGGTTTTGACGTCACCGGACAGCAGGACGGCGCGCTGTTCGGCGAAGCCGGGAGTGGGCGCGAAACTGATGACGATGTGCCCGTTGGCGACCTCTGCGTCGCAGTAGCCGGGGGCGCCGTGCGCGCCGAGGTCCTCCATCTTGCCGTTGTGCCAGAGGAAGGGAGTCCACTGGCCCGAGGGCAGCTCGCTGCAGCCAACGACGCGGCCGTCGTCGTCGATGCCGGAGGCGAAGCTGGTCTCGCCGCCGAGCGTGCCGAGGTCGGTCATCGTGCCGTTCTTCCACAGGAACGCATGGCTGAGCCCGGACTCCAGCGGGCTGTCGCCGACGACGTGGCCGTGGTTGTTGATGCCTCGGGCGATGCTCCATATGCCGCCGAGGGTGCCGAGGTGGACGACGCGGAGGCGCTCCGGACTCGCTGCCGCGGCTGGCGAGGAGAGCGGGGCCAACGACGCGGTCGCGATCAGAGCGATGGTCATGGCATGGCGGAAGAATCGGCGCATGTAGAGGATTCCCTTCAAGGCGCACGGATGTAGTGATCACGATAAGCACCGGACCGGCCGCCTTTTCTCACGAGATCCTTACGTCTCGCCCGCGGCTCACAAGATCAAGGTCACCTTGCGGGAGGTCTCTCCGCCGGTGTCGCGGCGTGTTCACGTGCGGCGTGTTCACGTGCCGTCGAACGGCGAGCCTGGCCGAGCCGCACAAGGTGATCCAGGTCGCGACGGGCTCAGCAGAGGATTGCCGCGCACCCGGCCGAGGAGTGACGGAATCCTCGCCTGAGAGGCCGAGATGGTCGCCCGGGTCCTTTTTCTTGGGTCCTGTGGTTGATCCGGTGTTCGCGGTCTTCACGGACGGCCGGCGGCCGCGGCGGCGAGGTCCTCGGCCGGGAGCCAGTGTGCGGTGGGCTCGTAGTGAAGCCATCCTTCCTGCCGGGCGGTGGCGGTGGCGGTGTGCAGCAGCCGGTTCAGGAGCGGATGGTCGTTGCGGCGCCGCCAGACCAGCGACCACGGGTAGAGCGGGGTGGGATCGGCCAGCGGGATCAGCGCCGTGTCCGCGATGTCGGCGGTCTGGGCGTTGGCGTCGATCAGCCACACGCGGTCGGTACGGGCGTGGAGCTGCGCCACCACCTGCTCCAGCGTGGCCAGCGCCGGCCCGATGGCCAGAGGGACGGCGAAATGGTCACTGAAGGCGCGCATATAGCCGTCCAGCTCGGTGGCGCCCGCCAGGGCCGGTGTCCAGATCCCGCAGGAACGCAGGTCGGCCGGGCGCAGGCGGGACCGCGCCGCCAGCTGATGGCGGCGTGACATCAGCGCGTACAGCGGCTCGAACCTCAGGGGCTGATGAGCCAGGTCCTCCAACCGGGAGGGGGCGAGGCCGTGCACCCGGCCGAAGGCCACGTCGATCTCGGCGCGCCGCAGCGCCGACAGGGCGGTCCCCAGGCTGTGCCGGCTGCTCAGCTCCAGCGGCAGGTCGACCAGGTCGATCAGCCAGCGCATCAGAAAGGAGCCTGCGATGGGGCGGAAGGTGTCGAGCCGCAGCGGACGGCAGTCGAGCCGGGCGGCGGCCACGATCTCCTCGGCCGCGGCCAGGGTCTGGCGCGTCAGGGGCAGCAGCCGCCGTCCCAGGTCGGTCAGCTCGACGAGGTGATGACCGCGCACGAACAGCGATCCGCCCAGGGTCTCCTCCAGGCGCCGGATGCGAAGCGACAGCGCCTGCTGGGTGAGGCACAGCCGGGCCGCGGCCCGTCCGAAGTGCAGTTCCTCGGCGGTCGTGACGAACGCCTGAAGCTGTCGAAGGTCGAGATCCACCCCCACACGCTGCAGCGACAAGCAACGCTTGTCAAGAAGGGAAGGTCTTGTTGGACACCGCGCGCCGGCGAGCGGTGGAGTGGATCTCATGGATGAGGACACCCGGTCGGGCGAAACGGTCCGAGACACGACCGTCCGAGACACGACCGCCACCGCCGACGTGACCGGTGCGGCCGAGGGCGATGCGGCGGAGGGCGGCGCGGCGGAGGGCGGTGCGGCGGATCCGCGCCGCTGGCGCGCGCTGGCGGTGCTGGCGATGGTGCAGTTCATGTTCACCGTGGACAGCTCGATCGTGAACGTCGCGCTGCCCTCGCTGCAACGTGACCTGGGCGCCTCGACGGCGGACCTCGCCTGGGTGGTCAACGCCTATGTCGTGACCGCGGGCGGGCTGCTGCTGCTCGGCGGGCGGCTGGCCGACCTGTGGGGCAGGCGCCGCATGTTCCTGCTGGGCACGGCGATCTTCGCGCTGGCGTCACTGGCCAGCGGGGTCGCGGCGAACACCGGCATGCTGGTGGCCAGCCGGTTCGGGCAGGGCCTGGGCGAGGCGCTGGCGGCGCCGGCCGCCCTGTCGATCATCGTGCTGACCTTCCGCGACGGTCGCGAGAAGGCCCGCGCCCTGGCGATCTGGGGAGGGCTGAGCGGGCTGGGCGCCACGGTGGGGGTGTTGATGTCCGGGGCACTGACCGAACTGGCGGGCTGGCGCTGGATCTTCCTGATCAACCTGCCGGTCGCCGCGGTGGCGTTGTTGCTCGCGCCGCGGCTGGTGAAGGCGCGGCCGGGCAGCGGCGGCGGCCACGGGGTGGACTGGGCGGGGGCGGTACTCGTCACGACCGGCCTGATCGCGCTCATCTCCGCCCTGCTGTCGGCCGGTCACCGCGGGTGGGGCACCTCGGCCACCCTCGTCCCCCTGGGCGCGGGACTGGCCGCGCTGGCCGCCTTCCTCGTCGTGCAGGCGCGGGCCGCCTCGCCGCTGGTGCCGCCGCGCTTCTTCGCGAGCCGCGTCCGCCTGTCGGCGAACCTGGCGACGGTCACGCTGGCCAGCGGGATGGCGGCGACGATGTTCCTGCTCACCCTGTACATGCAGAACGTGCTCGGCTACCGGCCGCTGGCCACCGGGCTGGCCTACCTGCCGTTCTGCGTGGCCTTCCTCGGCGGGCTGATGGTCTCGACCGTGCTGACCGACCGGCTCGGTACCGCGCTCACCAGCGGCGCCGGTCTCGTCCTCAGCGCCGCGGGCATGCTGTACGTGGCGCTGAGGATGTCGGTCGCCGGCGGTTACGCCGTTGACGTGCTGCCCGCCATGGTGATGATCGCCGCGGGACTGGGGATCGCCTTTCCCGCGCTGCAGAACGCGGCGCTGCACGGAGTGACCGACGAGGACGCCGGGCTCGGTTCCGGGGTGCAGACGACCATGCAGCAACTGGGCAGCGCCCTGGGGCTGGCCGTCTTCGCCGCGATCGCGATAGGCCGTACCGGCGTGGCGCTGGAGGCCGGCGACTCCTCCCCGGCGGCGGCCGTCAGCGGCTACCGGTGGGCCTTCCTGGCCGCGGCGGGCGCCCTGGTCCTGGCCTCCGTGCTGGTGTCGGCGACGGTGTGGCGCGCCGGAGCGGATCGTACGAGAAAGCCCGCCGTGTGACCGGAGGCGAGGAACTCCGCCGCGGCGTGAACGTGGCACGCCGGTGTCGCCGGACTCCCGCGCCGTTCAGCCGGCCGGCTGCCATCGCCGGACGTGGGCGGCGCAGAACTCGCGGAAGCTCGTCGGCCGGTCACCGGTGACGTCGGCGACCGTCGTGGTGGTCCGGTCCTCGGCTCCGCCGGCGATGGCGTGGTCCATGCCGGACAGGAGGACGGCGAAGCGGCCGGGGATGCCGGCGCCGGTGAGCAGCTGCCGCATGACGTCCACCGTGACGCCGCGGTGCCGGACCGGGCGCCCGCTCAGCTCGGCGATGATCGCCGCGACCTCCGCGTAGCTCAGGGCCTGCGGGCCGGTCAGCAGGTGGTCGGTGTTGTGCGGTGTCGTGTCGGTGAGGGCGCGTACCGCCACGGCGGCGATGTCGGCCGCGTCGATGAAGCCGACCCGGCCGTCTCCGGTCGCGGTCACGATCTCGCCTCGTTCACGGATGCTGTGTGCGTGCATGTGGTCGTCGGCGAGGTTCTGCATGAACCAGGAGGGTCGCAGTACCGCCCACTCGGGGAACATCTCGGCGATGGCGGTGTGCACCAGCCCCAGACCGCTCCCGCCCGCCGGGATGGCCGACGAGCTGAGCAGGACGATCCGTCGCACGCCGGCGTCGCGGGCCAGGTCCAGGAACGGCCGCATCTGCCGCGCCGGCTCGACGACCCCGATCGGCGGCACCAGGTAGACGCCGCGTACGCCGTCCAGGGCCGCGGGGTGGGTGCTCCGGTCGTCCCAGTCGAAGCGCACGTGCCGCCGCGCGGCCCGCGGCTGCGCGGGCCGGCTCCGGTTCGCGGTCCGTACGCGGTGTCCCCGCCGGATGAGCCGGTCGGCGACGCGCCGGCCGGTGTTGCCGGTCGCGCCGGTCACCAGGACGGTGTCGGCCTCGGTCATCGGGTCGTGCCTGCCGCCGCGGCGCCCAGCTGGTCGTCGCCCAGTGCCTCGAGCGCGACCATCGGGTTCCAGTAGTCCCGGTAGTGGACGACCTTTCCGTGGGCGACGGTGACCACGGCGATGTAGGAGATCTCGTACGGCTTGCCGGTGGCCACGACCTTTCCGGAGGCGGTGAACTCGGCGACGACGACCGCCGGATCGGCCGTTTCGTGCACGGTGAGGGCGGTGACCTCGGCGATGTCGAGCTTGTCGGGGTAGTCGATGAGGTAGTCCGTGATGGCGGCGATCCCGTCGAGGCGGCGCGGCGATCCGGGCGGCGCGAAGGGGAACTCGGCCACCGCGTCCTCGTGCCACAACTCGAGGTAGGCCCGCATGTCCTTGGCGAGCAACAGGTCCACGCCGCGCCGGAAGACGGCGGCTGTCGTGTCGGTCATGTCTCTCCCGTGGTCGAAGGACGCTCCGCGATATGATTCGGACCGCCGGTCCATTTAATATACGGACCGGTGGTCCGAATCACCAAACCGAAGGGGCGGGACATGACGGCGGCAGGGCGCAAGGAGCGGGCGGACGCCGTCCGCAACCGGGAGGCGGTGCTGGCCGCCGCGGCCCGCCTGCTCGACGCCGCGGACGATCCCGGTGACGTGTCCATGAACGACATCGCGGCCGCCGCCGGCGTCGGCAAGGGAACCCCGTTCCGGGGATTCGGTGACCGGATCGGCCTTCTCCAGGCCCTCGTCGAGCAACGCGGCGAGCGGTTGCGCGCCGAACTCGCGGCGGGCGAATCGTCGTCCGGCCCGGTGGAGCGGGCGACGGCGATGCTCGACGCGATCCTGCGGTTCAAGCTCGCGAACCGCTCGCTGATGCTCGCCCTGGAGAACGCCGGCAGCGGCAGCCCGTACCGGAACTCGACGTACGACCGGTGGCACAGGCACCTGGCGGAGATCGTCGCCGAGGTTCACCGGCCGGACGACGCCGACTACCTGGCCCACGCGTTGCTCGCCGCCGTGCGCAGTGATCTCATCGAGCATCTCGGCGACCAGCCACCGGAACGAACTCGCGACGGCCTCGCCTGTCTCGTACGCGTCGTTCTCGCCGGCGATCCCGCCGGCCGGGCCCCGGAGCCCGACCGGCCCCGGTGACGCGCCGGCATGCGCCGTCACGCGTCGAGGCGCGCTCCGGTGAGCTTCTCGCTGAGGTCCCACAGCCGGGCCGCGGAGTCCGGGTCGATCGAGTAGGGCATGACGCCGAAGGCGAGGGACTCACCGGTTCGCACCCGCTCCTCGGCGATGGCGACGGGATCGTCGCCCTCGGGGACGAGCGGGGCGATGTCGGAGTTCTCGCAGTAGACGCCGCCGAGCCCGTCGAGCTGCGGGCCGGTGGCGCACCACACGCTCGTCGCGGCGCCCTGCTGGGGGCTCTTCTTGTTTCGCGACGGGTCGATGAGCGGTTCGCCGTTCTCGTCGATCATGCCCATCCGCTGGAGGAGTTCCGGGTCGGTGTGCCGTACGAGCGGGGTGAGGATCCTGCCCGGGTGCAGGGAGAACGCCCGGACTCCGCGGTCGCGTCCACGCCGGTCGAGCTCGACGGCGAAGAGGTTGTTGGCCGTCTTCGACTGGCCGTACGCGCCCATCGGGTCGTACGGGCGGCGCTCGAAGTGCACGTCGTCCCAGACGATGCCGGACTCGCGGTGTCCCCACGACGAGACCGCGACCACCCTGGCGCCCTCGGCCCGCAGCAGCGCGGGCCAGAGCCGGAGCGTCAGCTGGAAGTGGCCGAGGTGGTTGGTCGCGAACTGGGACTCGTGGCCGCGCGCGTCGCGCGAGAGCGGGACGGCCATGATCCCGGCGCTGTTGATCAGCATGTGCAGCGGCCGGTCACCGTCGAGGAAGCGGCCGGCGAACGCGTCGACCGACGCGGGGTCCTGGAGGTCCATCGGTTCGAGCTGGACGCCGTCGACGCCGGCGAGGGTCTCGGCCGCCTTCTCGCGGTTCCGTACGGGAACGACGACCTCCGCTCCCGCCGCGCGCAGCGCGCGGACCGTCTCGACACCGAGGCCGGAGTAGCCGCCCGTGACGATCGCGGTCCTGCCGGTGAGGTCGGCACCGGCGACGACCTCGGCCGCGGTCGTCGCGGGACCGTATCCGGTGCCGAGCGGGGTCTGCGGTGTGAGTGCGGGCGCGGTCATGCGATCGCCTCCCAGAGGTCGGGACCCGGGTGGCCGGGCTTGATGTGGCGCATGGGTTCTCCTACGACGGCCAACAAAACGGAGGATTCTCCGTTTACATGGGATCGACGATAACGGAGGCTCCTCCACTTAGCAAACGTGCCGTATTCCCTCGCAAGCACCCCGGTTCCCTGGGAAGCACTCCGGTCGGGGACCGGCACCCGCGATCACAGCGTTCCGCCGGCGGCGAGTCGCATGAGGTCGGTGGTGAAGTCGACGTCGTCGGCGCTGCGTTCGGCGCGGGTGGCGTTGCCGCCGAACTGGTGCTGGTAGCCGGTCCACGCGCTGTCGGCGATCGACCGGCCGACGCCACTGCGCAGCAGGAGGACGAGTTCGGTGGCGGCTCGCTGGATCCGGTCGCCGAGCGCGGCCTGCCCCCAGTCCTCGGGTGCGGCGAAGAGGGAGGTGGGCACGGGGAGAGCGCGCATGAAGGCGAACAGGGGCCGGAGGTGCTCGTCGACGACCATGGCGTGCCGGGCCGTGCCCGCGGTGGCGGCGAGGATGACGGGTTTGGCGATGAGCAGGTCGTTGTCGAGGATGTCGGCGAAGGACTTCATCAGCCCGCTGATGCCCGCCTTGTACACGGGTGTGCTGGCGATGACGGCGTCGGCGGCGGCAAGGCGTTCGAACACCGCCTTGAGGCGCTCGCCGGGAAATCCGGAGACGATCGCCTGGGCGATGTCGACCGCGAGCGGTCCGAGCTCGATGACCCCGACGGTCGCGGGCGTGCCGGATTCACGGAGCAGGTCGAGCACCTTCTGCACCGTGCGGTCCGCGAGAAGGCGGGTGGAGGAGGGCTCGCTCACGCCGGCGCTGACGACGACGAGGCGCAGGGGCTCGTCCGGTCCGGATGAATCGTGCGGGTCGAAGGTGTCGGGGCTCATTCGGGGTTCCTTCTCGTTCTCTTCGGGGTGGCGGCGGTCGCCGCCTCGTGCTCGGCGGCTTCGAGGAGCCTGAGGCTGAGGTCGCGGACCATCTCCAGCTGACCGGGGTCCAGGGCCCGGGTCATCGCCCGGGCCACATGTCGCGCGTGGGCGGTGCCGGCGCGTCGCTGGACCTCCACGCCGGCCGGCGTGAGGCGGATGCGACAGGCACGGGCGTCGTCCGGGTCGCCCTCCCGCTCGACGAGCCCGCGAGCTTCGAGCCGCGCGACGAGCCGGGACATGCCGGGCTGGGAGATCAGCACGTCGGAACCGAGCTCGGTGATCCGCAGCCCACGTCCCGCGGTGGAGAGCGCGTAGAGCACGCCGTACTCCCGCGGCAGCAGATCACCCCAGTGACCGGCCTCGGTGAACTCGCGGGCGATCGTGGCCTGCGCCCGGAAGAAGGCCTCCCACGCCTCGTTCGCGAGTCGGACGTTGCCCGCCACGGTCACACGACCGACGGGAAGCGTGCCGCGACGGCCGGGTCGCTGTCCTGGTACGGGGACGCGCCGGAGAGGTTGTCGCCGCGGTTCGGGTTCGGGCGCGGCTGCCGCGGCCGGGCGTCGCCGTACTTCTCCGCGACCAGGGTGCTGTGGACGGGGGCGTCGGGCACTCCGGGGGCGCGCCTGCCGGCCATCTCCTTGCGGAGCACCGGGACGACCTCGGTCCCGAGCAACTCGACCTGCTCGAGCGCCATCTCGACGGGCAGCCCCATGCCGTCGAGCGCGAAGAGCTGGCGCTGGTAGTCGCCGAAGCCCTCCTGGAAGGTGAGGGTCTTGTCGATGACCTCCTGCGGGCTGCCGACGCTCAACGGCGTGCGAGCCATGTAGTCATCGAGCGAGCTCCCCCGGAAGATCGGGTACTCCTCGAAGTACGGGCGGAAGGTGTTCACGGCGTCCTGGGAGCGCCGGGCGATGAACGCCTGCCCGCCGAGGCCGACGATCGCCTGCTCCCTCGTGCCGTGCCCGTAGTGCTCGAAACGCGCGCGGTAGAAGTCCACGAGCGGTTTGAAGTGCAGGTTCGGCGCCAGGATGTGGTTGGCGAAGTATCCGTTGCCGTAGAAAGCGGCCTGCTCGGCGATCTCGGGGGTGCGGATCGAGCCGTGCCAGACGAAGGGCGGCACATCGTCCAGGGGCCGCGGGGTCGAGGTGAAGCCCTGCAACGGGGTGCGGAAGGTGCCCTCCCAGTCCACGACATCCTCCCGCCAGAGCCGGTGCAACAGGTTGTAGTTCTCCAGAGCGAGAGCCACGCCCTGCCGGATGTCCTTTCCGAACCACGGATAGACCGGCACCGTGTTGCCACGTCCCAGCATGAGATCAAGCCGTCCCTTCGCCACGTGCTGGAGCATGGCGTAGTCCTCGGCGATCTTCACCGGGTCGTTCGTGGTCATGAGCGTGACCGAGGTGCTGAGGATGATGCGCTTGGTCAGCGCCGCGATGTGCGCCAGCAGGGTGGTGGGCGAGGACGGGACGAAGGGGGGATTGTGGTGCTCGCCGAGCGCGAACACGTCCAGCCCGACCTCGTCGGCCCGCTGCGCGATTCGCACGATGTTGCCGATGCGCTCCGCCTCGCTCTGGGTATGGCCGGTGACCGGGTCGGGCGCGATGTCACCGACCGTGAAGATTCCAAACTGCATGATATCCGCCTTTTTGGGTTGTTTCTGGACACCATAACAACATGCCTGCGCATGTATTCCCGCGATGGACACCAGCCCTACCTGGGCGCCCTCGGTGCCTTTCCGGGTGGCCACGAAGGTGATCGCCGCCAACGCCGGTCCTGGCGGTTCTGACAGCGGCGTTGATCAACGTAAGCTGTGGCTCGTCAACGCCCGAGGTTCCGGAACGCTGCGAGGGTGGGTGGATGCGGACGATCCTCTTGCAGACCGAGGTCTCCGACGCCGAACAGGCCGTCATCGAGCTCTCTCCGGGCCGCGAGATCACCTTTGGGCGCGGGACGGCGGACGCCCCGGTCGACTTCCCTCTCGACCACCCGGGGATATCCCGGCGGGCCGGGATCATACGGGCCGTAGAGGATTACTGGCTGCTCACCAATCTCAGCCATGACTCCACCCTTGTCGTGGAGAATCCCGAGGGGGGCGGGGAGTTCCTCAAGGTGGCTCCGCGCCGGGCGGCCGCGCCCATACCGTTCGAGTTCGCCCGGGTGGCGCTCCCGGTGGCGGGTGGCGCCTGTTCCTTTCTGGTCTTCGCCTCACAGCACAGCTTCATCGACCCCGACGCGCCCGAGGCCGCGATGGCCGGTGAGCCGACGATCTCCGGCTTTCCCCTGGACGAGACGGCGAAATACTTCCTCGTGCTGATCGCGCTCTGCGAGCCGCGCCTTCGCGACTGCACGTCCGCGGTCATCCCGACGGTGCCGGAGGTGCTGGAGCGGTTGCACGAGGTCCCCGGCTGCGCGGGACTGACCCGGACCGCGGTCAACTTCCACATCGACTATCTCGCGCGGACGAAACTGCGCGTCAAGCCGTCGTCCGGTTCGCGCAAGGCCGACTGGCAGCGCGCCGCGCTGGTCTCGGTCGCGCTGCGCTTCGACCTGGTGCGGGAGGAACACCTGAAATGGCTGAACACGTGATCGCGTCCGGCGTCCGGCCCGGTCGCGCGTGCCGGGCCGGACGCGCACGTGACCGTGTCTGACGTGCGACCCGGACGCGCACGTGACCGTGTCTGACGTGCGACCCGGACGCGTATGCGATCACGGCTGGTACTCGGCCCGGTGCTTCCGCACCCGTTCGACGAACGGCCGGATACGTTCGGGCACCCCGTTCTCCTCGCGGACCACGTCGTCGGAGGAGCGGAACGCCGCGGCTCCCAGCAGGCCGGGATCTCCGGGCACCCCGGCCATCAGGGGCAGCCGTGTGCACAGATAGCGGCCGACGGCGGGGATGGTGTCCTGGGGGGAGAAGGGCGGGGTGGGGATGACGCCGCGGCGGTCGGCGGGCAGGTAGTACTGCAGCACCGACGGCGTCCAGCGCGCGAGGCCGTACTCGTTCTTGGCCACGTCGTACAGCCCCGCGTCGAAGTTGCTCTCCGCCTTCAGGATGCCGGCGACCAGTGCCGGGCTCAGGCCCGGCTCGCCGCACATCGTGCCGGCCTCGACGATCAGGGCGCGGTACTCCTGGGGGATGTCGGAATCGGAGCGCAACCAGCGCCCGAACGGATCGGCCACCGACGAGTCGACCATCGCGGCCCCTGAGACGCCGGCCATCATCAGAAGGGCCGCGGCCATCGCCCCCGCGAGCCGTGTGCCCGTTCGCCGCAGCGGGGCCTCGGTCGTCCCGGCCAGCACCCGTGCCCGGTAGAGCTGGCGGGCCGCGCTGGGCCGGAGCCTCGGGTCGGGTGTCAGGCAGTCGGTCACCCAGGAGCGCCAGCCCTCGGGCAGCGAGACCGGAAGCGTCAGGGGTCGCTCGCCCGCGGCGTACTCGACGGCGGCCACATAGCGCGCGCGGGCGGTCGGGGCGTTGAAGGGAAGGTGGCCGGTGAGCAGCTGGCAGGCCGTCACGCCGAGCGCCCACACATCGGCCGAGGCCCACACGGCGTGTCCGCGTTCGCTCAGGGGCTCGCCCCAGCGCTCCGGAGGCACGTGGTCCACCGACCCCATCGGGGGAAGGTAGCCGTGGGTCCCGTCGATCTCGGTGGCCAGGCCGAAGTCGGCGAGACGCACCGAGCCGTCGGCCATCACGAGCACGTTGTTGGGCTTGAGGTCTCCGTGCACCCACCCCTCGGCGTGCATGTGCGCTACTCCCTCGCAGATCTCGGCGATCAGCCTCGGCGCGCCGGGAGCGGGGGCCCCTCCCCGGATCAGGTCGGCCAGTGACCGTTCCGCCAGGTCCATCACCAGGACGCACGCGCCGTCGAGTTCGGGATTTCCCGCGTCGTCGATGACGAGCGTTTCGTGTAATCGGATCAGGCGAGCGTGCCGCAGCCTGCTGTGCAGGCGTATCTCGCGCTGCGTCATGTCCTTGAGGTGTCCCAGCTGCCGCCGGGTGACCGTGCCCGTGGGCAGGAACTTCAACGCCGCGCGTGTCGCGCCCTCCCCGTCGCGTACTCCCAGGTAGACGCTCGCCCAGCTCCCCGTGGAGATGGGCCTGCCGACCTGCCAGTCACCGACGCGGTATCCGCGGGGAACACTGACCGCCCATCCCTCGGTGTCCATCGGTCTCCTGCCCTCCTTGCCGTTCCCGGCCGGACTCATCAGAGTGCGTCCCTTGAATGCTCATCGGCTTCACGTCGGGGAAGCCGATGTCCCTGCTCCTGCGACGGTTCCGGGGCCTGCGGCCGGGCCGATGCCGTTCAGGACGGTGGTGAGCAGGTCCTCGACGAAGCCGGGGGGCACCTCCAGGGCGGTCGCCGCGCCACCGCCGAGCAGGTGGGGCAGGACCAGCTCGTGGCAGGCGCCGATGATCATGGCGGCGGCGGCCTCGGGATTGGCGTCCGGGGCCAGGCGGCCGAGATCGCGCTCGGCGCGCAGGTACGTGGCCAGGTCCGCGCGCAGTCCGCGGCCGCCCGCCACCGGGTTGGGCAGGTTCGCGAACCGGATGAGGACCTCCGGCCGGCCGAGCAGGCCCGCGAAGGAGGGCAGGATCGCGACGTGCAGCGCCAGCCCCTGGGTGATGTAGGCGCGCAGGTTGTCCTCGACGGTGCCGCTTCCGGCCCTGGTGGGTCGCTCGCCCAGCCCGCGTTCGACGGTCTGGACGTGGGCGTGCAGGGCGAGCGCGAGCAGCTCCTCCTTGCCCGTGAAGTGGTTGTACAGCACACCGTCGGCGACCCTGGCCTCGCGGGCGATGTCGCGTACGGTGAGCCCGGCGGTACCGCGCTGGGCCATGAGGCGTTCGGCGGCGGCGATCAGGTGCTCGCGCAGGCTCTGATCGCCCTCGCCGTCACGCAGGGCCGCTGCTTTTCTCGGGGACATCACATCGCATCGTAGTGACCGCCGGGAGCAAATGATCACCGGAAGCGGGTGGCGGTCAGGAGAGGTTCCGGTCCGGAGAGGTTCCGGTCAGGGACGGTGACAGTGACGGTCAGCGGCCGGTGACGGTCAGGGGCGGGTGGCGGTCAGGGGCGGGTGGCGGTGGTCAGCCAGGCGGCGCCGCGCAGCCGTACGGCGTCGGGCTCCTCGTAGGGCCGCAACGCCACCGTGAGCGCGTCAAGGGCTCGGGTCGCGGTGTCCCTGTCGACCTGGTCGAGAACGAAGCGGACGGGGCCCCATGCTCCGAGGAAACCGGCCGCGTCGGCGGCGTCCCTGCCCCACACCTGGGGCGCGTCGACCGGTGTGGAGGTCACCTTCTCGAAGCCCGCGCCGGTGAGCACCTCGCGGACACGGGCCGGGTCGGCCAGCGACTCCGGGCCGGGAGCACCGGGTCCGGTCGGGGCGGGGCGCGACGGCAGGTGCTCGGCCATCGCCGCGAAGACGGTGCCCAGGTCGTTGTCGGCCATTCTTCGCAGGGACAGGATGGCCAGGCGCCCGCCCGGGCGCAGCGCGCGGCCGATGTTGGCGAACGCGGCGACCGGATCGGCGAAGAACATGATCCCGAACCGGCTCACCGCCACGTCGAAACCCGAGGTGGGGAAGGGGTGGGTCTGGGCGTCGCCCTCCTCGAAGGTCACGTTGGCGACCCCCTCGTCGTCCGCACTGGCACGCGCCCGCCGCAGCATCGGCGCCGACAGGTCGATCCCGGTGGCCCCTCCGAGCCGCGCCCGCCCGGCGGCCAGCCGCGTCACCTGCCCGTTGCCGCATCCGACGTCGAGCACGCGGTCCCGGTCGCCGATGGCGGCCGCCGCGAGCAGGTGGTCGTTGAACCCGCTGTTCACGGCGTCGTACCGGGCCTGGTGGTCGGCCCAGTGGTTCCCCTCGTAGCCGTTCCACGCTTTCGCCTGCTCGGTGTTGACGGTGGAGAGCATCGAGTTCCTCCCGTGGGTCTCTCGGGGCGTCCCGGACGGCTTCTCACCGGTCCCGCACTCGGTGCGGCCGCTACATCCCCGATATGAACAGTCGTTCATGAATGCTTGTTCATAATGAGGGCGTGGAATCGTACATGTCAATCGTCACCCGGGCGGGCCGGAGCGGGAGGGGCACACGCGGTCGGGTGGCGGACGTCGGTCACGGGGTCACGGGGACGCGGGAAACACGGGGACACGGGGACACGGGGACCGGCGTCGCCCTCTCGCTCAGTCGAACCGGATGTGTCTCACACCCGTCCACGCACGGCGCAGGCGCCCTCGCAGCGCGCCGTCCGTGTTCGGGACGAGCTCCAGCCCGGACGAGGCGGCGACGTGGTCGGCGACCTGCGGGATCGTGAGGCGGTCGGTCCACACGTGCTCGGCGAACTCCGCCTCGCGCAGCCGCTCCAGGCACAGGTCGAGCCTGGACACGGCGAAGCTCTCCCTGCGCAGGGACGCGCTCTTACCGGCCACGTACTGCATGACGTGCCCGAAGCCGCGCTCGCGCAGGCGGCGCAGAACCGTCTCCCGGCCGGCCAGCAGCGCGAAGTGCCTGACGTCGTGGCCGCGTTCCCGCAACCGGCCGACGATCTCGCGGAAGTACGCGGGCTCCACGACCGTCATCGGTGCGATCACCGGGCCGTCGTGCTTGGTGAGGGCCAGGTCCAGCACCTCGTACGCCCCCTGCCGCCAGGCCGGAAGGTCCTGGAAGTCCCCGCGCAGGAGCGGCGGCGTCATCCGGTGCAGGCCGAAGCCGACGTGTTCGGGATCGCAGATGACGCTTCCCGGGAGCCGCCGCCGCAGCTCGTGCGCGGTCTGCGTCTTGCCGCCGCCGAAGGGGCCGTTGATCCACAGGAGCATGCTCCGAGCCTACGGGGGCGGGTGCGGATCGCGGGCGGATCGGCATGTCCCCGGCCCGCCGTACGCCCCGGAAGTACGGCGGGTCGGGGATTCAGCACGTGGGCCCGGGGATTCAGGACGCGGGCTTCTCGTCGGTCCAGCCGGCCTCGAGGACGGTCTGGGAGTGCCACACGGTGCCCGGTTCGAATCCGGCCTGCAGTCCGCCCGGCCGCATGACGACGTTCTCCCTGGCCAGCGCCCTGCCGGTCGCCTCGTCGAAGATCAGACGGTCCAGCAGGACTCCGTCGGCGCCCTTGGCGTCCGCCTTCGCCCTGGCCGGTCCCTCGATGGCGACCGCGCTGCCGGTGCGGCCCTCCGCGTCGGTGACGCCGCGGGAGACCTTGATGGTCTTGAGGTCGGCGAGCATCCGGAAGGCGGCGCCGCGCACCTGCGAGGTGACCGGCATGTCGGTGATCAGCCCGACCGAGACGGCGAACAGCCAGGCGTCCGACGACATCGGATCGTCCGACTCGGTGCCGGTCCCCCCGTACGAGCGCAGCAGCCAGGCCTTGAGCTCGGCGGGATCGTCGGGCAGGCCGCGCAGGTCCTTCATGGTGACGTTGCGGCCCAGCCAGAACACCTTGTCCCCGTCGACGAGCGGGGTGTGGCTGTCCTCCGCCTCTCCCGGCTCGGTCGACAGGACGTAACCGCCCCTCTTGCCGGGGGCCTTGACCTCGATCTCGGTCGGGGAACCGGCCCGCCGCCAGGCCGCCTCGTCGTCCGGGCTCGCGGGCCGCGCCCCGAGTGACCGCGTCCGGCTCCACTGGTCCCCGCCGGTCGCCGACGGGGTCCAGCCCTCGTTCCGCGTCCGCTCGACGACGGTGTAGCCCCCGTCCGCCGCCTCGGACAGCATCCGGGTCACCGACGCGGTGTACCAGTAGGCACCGGTCGTCTCCGGCTGGCGGGCCGCCCCGTGGGCGGCGGCGAGCAGGATGGATCGGCTGGAGAGCTCGACCCGCGGGGCGGAGGCCGTCGGGCTGGAGGACGCCGGACCGGAGGACGCCGGGCTGGAGGCCGTCCGGCCCGGGCCGGCCTGGGCGAAGGGCGCGTCCGGGACCGTGCCGCCGGTCGCGGAGATCGTGACGGCGACCGCGGTCACGGCCGCGGCGGCTCCGGCGAGGCCGAGGCCCCATCCCGGGCGGACGACCCTGCGCCTGGCAGGCGCTTGCCGGGGCTGTGCCATGGCGCGGGAGAGCTCGGCGGCCCTGGTACGCGAATCGACCGGGGTGTCCCCCAGGTGCTCGGGGCGCGCGGCCCGCAGCTGATCGATGGGGTTCATGACCACTCCTCGCTGAGGTTCCTCATCCGGGGTCCGGGGTACGCGGCGGTGTCCATCTCCTGCTTGAGCCGCTTGCGCGCGCGGTGGAGCCGTACCCGGAAGGCGGTCGGAGAGCAGCCGACGACCCGCGCCGCGTCGCGCGGGGAGAGCCCCTGCCAGGCGGTCAGGATCAGGAGTTCCCGGTCGTCCTCCGACAGGCCCGTCAGCGCCTTGAGCACGCTGAGCCGTTCCGCGACCTGCTCGGCGACGTCGTCCTCGGTCCAGGCCCGCAACTCGGCGCTGAGCGCGTCGCGCCGGACCTCCGCCCGGATGTTGTCGCGCAGCACGTTGCGGGCCACCCCGAGGAGCCACGGCAGGGCCGGCTCCGGCACCTCCTCCAGCCTCCGCCAGGCGATCGCGAACGTCTCGCTCACCACCTCGTCCGCCACCTGCCGTCCCGCGCGGCTGACCACGTAGGCCCAGACACGTTGCCGGCACTCGTCGTACATGCTGGTGAACCGCTGCGAGTCGTCCGTCACCGCCCCGCCCCCTTCGTACCGGATGTGTTGTTCTGACACCGGGAAATGGCCGGGGCTCCTCGTTTGTTACCTGCCTTCTTCAAAAAATGGTACGAACCACTACAAATCAGGAATCATCCCCGTCCGAGATCGGTCTCCCGCCCGGTGACCGCGGGCGAGGAAGGCCCCGCGACCAGCCCCTCCCCGCCCGGTGATCACGAGCTCGCGGTCCTCACGTCCCGCCCGATCGCGTGTCAGCACCTCGTCCCGGGCTCGGGCAGCACGCGGTCGGTGAGGTAGCGGTCGATGTGGGCGCGGGCGCAGGGGTTGGAAGCCTGGAGCGTGTGGCCGGGCCCCTCGTGCCGGACGACGACGCTGCCCGGCACCTGCCCGAGCACCCGCTGCACGGCGTCGGACTCGCCCCAGGCGCCCGCGCCGAGCATGGGCGGCAGCCCCTTCGGCAGCGGGGCGGGCGGGTTGGTCACCCCTACCGGCCAGCCGACGCAGCCGAGGGTCGCGGTCGCCATCGTGCTCGCGGTGCCCGCGTTGGGCGCGACCTTGCGCAGCCGGGCGATCGTCGCCTCCAGTTCGGCGCGGCCGGCGGGACGGGGCCAGTCGACGCACTCGGTGACGCCGGTCGACTGGTCGGGATAGCGGGCGCCGCGCTCGGGCACGAAGCCGGAGGCGTCACCGCCGGCGGCCGCGCGGATGTCCCGTGCCAGCTTCGGCCACGCCTCGGCGCCCCTCCTGGCGGAACTCACCGCGAAGGCCTGCAGGTCGCGTCCGTCGTACGCGATGCCGGCCTTCCTGGCGGGGACCGGCGTGCGGTCGGCCCCGGCGACCAGCTTGCGCCACTTCGCGGGTACGTCGCGGCACTTCCCGGCGGCGCACCAGGCGAAGAAGCGGCCGATGGCCTCCTCGTTGCTCCTGGCCATCGCCTCCAGCTCACCGGCCCAGTCGGCGGTGCTGTGGTTCCACGTGCCGTCGAGCACCATCGTGCGCACCTGGCCGGGAAAGAGCCTGGCGTACGCCTGCCCGTAGAACCCGGCGTAGGAGGCACCGTAGAAGTTGAGCCTGGCACCGCCGAGGGCCTTCCTGATCGCCTCCATGTCCCTGGCCTGGTCGGCCGAGCTCATGTTGGCGAAGAACTCGGGATCCCTGTTGCGGCAGGCCTCGGCGTAGCCGCGGTTGGTGTCGGAGAGCCGCCCGAAGTCGGCGTCGTCCTCGGGGAACTCGGGCAGCGGGATGCGCGTCCAGGTACACGGCAGGCCGGTGCTCAGGCCGCCGATCTGCTCGCCGTAGCCCCGGGTGTCCCAGGTGACGATGTCCATGCGCTCGCGGAGCTCGGCCCACCGGTTCCCGGACCGGGTGATGGCTATCCCCGGCGCGCCCGGGCCGCCGTAGGCGATCAGGACGGAGCCCTCGGAGGTGCCGGTGGCCTTCAGGCGGCCCAGCTTCAGGGTGATCTCGCGCCCGCCGGCCTGCTGCCAGTTGACGGGGACCCGCAGGTCGGCGCACTCCATCCCGATCTTGTCACCCGGGCAGGTGCTCCAGTCGAGGGAATCGGTCTGTGGTGCCTGCACGCCCGAGCCCAGGAGGGTCAGGGCGACGGCGATTGACGTCAGCATGGAGGCCACGATCTCCGAACGGCCACCCCGGCCGCATCGGAGCCCGGTCTGATTCCGGAGACGGCGGATCAGACCGGGGGATGTCATCCCGCAACGATCACGACCGCCGCGCGACCGTCCGAGGCCATGGTGGCTCCGGGGTCCAGGACCTGTACAGGGACGGACAGGCTTCTCCGGGGTCCGGAGTCGGCCCTTGTCGCGCCCTCGTCCCCTGGCGCGGGATCTCCGTGTCGACAACTTAGCGAAGCAAGTATTAATATTAATTTTTATTATGAAGGACGTACATAAATCATCGGTGGAGTTCGCCCGCGATCCCGGCGGCTCTCTCTTCGACGCCGGGGCAAGGGCGGCCATGGCCCGGTTCGCCGCCGGAGACGACACCCTCGCCCTCGAAGCCGCGACCGCCGTCCGCACCGCCTTCCACGCCGTCGAGCGCATCCGCGCCCACGGAGTTCAGGGGCGCGGGCTGAGCTCGGGGGCGTTCGACATCCTGATGCGGCTGAGCGCCTCCGCCGACGACGGGTTCAGCATCGGCGACCTGGCCCAGTCGGCCGGAGTGAGCTCCCGCAACGTCACCGGGCTGATCGACACCCTCGAACGTGACGGGCTGGTGCGGCGGACCCCCGATCATCGCGACCGGCGTTCCGTCCTGGCCCGGATCACCCCCGCGGGACAGGCGTGGATCGAATCCTTCCGCCGGCCGACACAGGCCGCCATGGCGGCGATCTTCCGCGGCTTCACGCCCGACGAGCTGACCCAGCTGCGGCACCTGTGCCTACGCCTCGCAGAAAACCAGCACAGGCTCTCCCTGCACCTGAGCCGGGCCGACGGCATGGACGACAGGGCCGGCGGCACGGACGACACTCGGCCGTAACCGGACCGACGACACAGACGACGCCCGGCCGCGAGCCCGGGGCCGCGCGAAGAAATCCGCCGACCGGGAAATCACCCATAGAGGAGATCAGAAAATGGCTTCCATCCGCACAGAAGTCGTGATCAATGCCGACACCGAGCAGGTGTGGGGGGCGATACGCGACGTGGGCGCGGTGCACCGGCGCCTCCTGCCAGACCGCGTCGCCGGCACCCGCATCGAGGGTGACGTCAGAATTCTCGTCCTTCCCAACGGGAAGGTCATCCGCGAGCTGATCGTCGACGTCGACGACACGACTCGCCGACTGGCCTACGCGGTGGTCGAAGGGGCGCAACCGGCCCTCACGCACCACCACGCCTCGTTCCAGGTCCTGCCCGAAGAATCCGGCCGCAGCCGGCTCGTCTGGGTGACCGACGTGCTGCCGGACACGCTCGCGGCGGAGATCCGCGAGCGCGTCGAGCGGGGGGCGGCGGACATGAAACGGACTCTGGAGGAAGCCGTCGCCGATTAGGTCACGCCGAGCGCAGGTCGCCGTCGAAGACCTTGTCCAGGAAGTCCTCCAGATTGAAAGCGGTCCGGGCGATCCGTTCCTCCGTGGTGAGCGTCTCCTCGAACCGCACGCCGGACTCCGCCCGCTTCGTGCCGCGCACGTAGAGGGAGCAGGCCAGGTCGGCGCAGACGTAGGTGCCGACCGTGTTGCCCTGGCGGCCCGCGGCGCCGACCCTGGGCGCGACGAACAGGGCGACCCCGCTGCCGGAGTGGGGGGTCAGGCAGATCGAGCAGACGGTGCTCTTGGTGAAGCTCCTGCGGACATCCTGCGCGACGCGCAGGGTGACGCCGACGAGCTCGCCCTGCCGCTCGAGGACCAGGTAACCCCGGTCGGGGGCGCCGGGATCGCGCCAGCCCAGGAAGTCGAGGTCGGCCCAGGGGAGCTCGGAAAGGTTCCTGGGCAGGTTGAGCCTGCGCGCCTCCCCCTTCGAGCAGTTGACGAAGGACTCGCGTATCTCTCGCTCGCCGACCGGGTTCATGGTTCACCTACTGTCATGACAATCAGTGGAAAAGGCCGCCGGAACCCCGGCGCCGGCCCCCGCGATCGGCGCCTCCGCCGACCGGCGAGCGGTCAGACCAGGTTAGGCCAGGTCACAGCCCGGTCAGGTCCGGGCCGGGACGGGTCTCGGCCAGGCCGAGGTACTCCCGGGCATCCGGCAGCGGCCAGTGTCTCAGTACGACATCAAGGACGTCGAGGGATTTTTCCCCCAACGCTCGGAGGCCGCGCGAGCGCCCGTCGCCGGATGGCGAGCGGATCGGGATCACCCCTCGCGTCACCGGCGTCGAGAGCCGATGATGAACGAGTGTCCGAGTCCTCCTCCGCGTCGCACACCCCTGACACGCCCTCCCCCTCCGCCCCGCACACCATCGGCACGACCGTCCGGGCCGCCACCTTCGCCCGGTGGCCCGTCGGCGCGGTCGCGCTGGCCACGCTCGCCGTGCTGCTGGTCGCGAGCCCGCGCTACGGCTATCACCGGGACGAGCTGTACTTCCGGATGCTGGGTGAGCAGCCCGCCCTGGGGTACTTCGACACCCCGCCGCTGACCCCGCTGATCGCGCGGACCTCGATCGCCGTGTTCGGCGACACCGTGGTCGCCCTGCGCGTCGTTCCCGCCCTGATCGCGTCGCTCGTCGTCGTCCTGGTCGCCCTCCTGGCCCGGGAACTCGGCGGCGACCGGAGGGCGCAGATCGTCGCCGCGGCGGGAATCGCCACCACGACCCTGCTCCTGATCGGCGGCCATTCCCTGCTGACTCTCGGGGTCGACCTGCCGCTCTGGGTCGCGGCGGCGCTGTTCGCCGTACGGGCGCTGCGGGGCGACGGCCGCTGGTGGCTCGCGCTGGGCGCCGTCGCGGGGGTGGCGACGTACAACCGGCAGCTGATCGCGCTGCTCCTGGTCAGCGTGGGCGTGGGAGTGCTGGCGGCGGGGCCGCGCGAGGTGCTGCGGGACCGCAGGCTCTGGCTCGGCGCGCTGCTGGCCCTCGTGATCGCCGCGCCCAACCTGGTCTACCAGGCGACCCACGGCTGGCCACAGCTGGTGATGGCCGGGGCGCTGGAGGCCGACGAGGGCGCCGACAACCGCCTCGCCTTCGTACCGCTGCAGCTCCTGCTGCTCGGCCCGCCCCAGGCGGTCGTCCAGGTGGTCGGCGCCGTACGGCTGTGGCGGGAACCCCGCCTGCGCTGCCTCGCCCTGGCCTACCCGACGGCCTGCGCGCTGACGCTCTACTCCGGCGGGCGTCCCGACTACGTGGCGGGTCTGCTCGTGCTGCTCTTCGCCGCGGGGTGCGGCCCGGTCAGCCGGTGGATGCCGGGTGCGGGACGGCACGCGCTGGTCGTCGGCGCCCTGGCGGTCAACGCGGTCCTCTCCGTCGTCATCGCGCTGCCGGTGATCCCTCCCTCGGCCCTGGAGGGCACCCCGGTCGCAGGGATCAACGAGGTGGCGCGCGAGTCGATCGGCTGGCCGGAGTTCGCCGCGCGGGTCGCGGGGGTGGTCGGCGGGCTGACGCCTCAGGAGCGCGCGCGGACCGTACTCCTCACCGACAACTACGGCGAGGCCGGGGCGCTGGACCGCTACGGCGGGGAGTACGGCCTGCCCGAGGTCCACAGCGGGCACAACGAGCTCTACTGGCGCGGCCCGCCGTCGCCGTCCGCCCGGATCGCCGTGGTCGTGACCGACTCCCCCGGTGGCTACTCCCGGGCGTTCACCACCTGTGAGGAACGCGGCAGGATCGACAACGGCGTCGGCCTGTCCAACGAGGAGCAGCACCTGCCCATCCTCGTCTGCCGCGATCCGTCGCGCCCGTGGCAGCTGCTCTGGCCCGAGATGCGGCACCACAGCTGACGCCCAGCCACCCGCGAGAAACGCGCGGGCCTAACGTTCGGCGAAGGCGAGGCCGCGTTCGGCGAGCGCCTCGCGCAGGAGGCCGATGGCCTTGGGGCCCATGCCGTGCAGCCGCAGGAGGTCCCGCTCGCTCGTGGCGGCCACCTGGGCGAGCGTCGTGTAACCGGCCGCGGCCAGGGCCCCGCGCGCGGGACGTCCGATGTTGGTGGGGATGTCGATGAGGGCGTCTCCCTGGCCGCTCTGGTCGCGGGTCGTCATGCTGCCTCCTTGCGGAACGGGTGAGCCGGCCGTCCCGCGCCACGGGAAACCCCCGGCACGGGGACACCACATCGCGGAAACCCGGCGTCGCGGGAACGCGTGGCGCGGTTTCGCAAGTCTCGCATTTCCCTACGACAGAACGGCGAGACGCATACGGCGAACGCCACGATCATCCGATTGAACGGGACATCCGGTGCGGACAGGCAGGCACCTGGGGCCCTGGTCTTCTGGTCTTCTGGAGCCAGGAGGCCAGAGGACCAGGACCCGGTCTGCGGAGGGGCCGGCGACCACGGGCCTGCGCGGCCTCGGATCTCCTTACGGAAAGCGGCCTCGGATCTCTCCGCGGAAGGCGCCCTCGGATCTCCTTGAGGGAAGCGACCTCAGATCTCCTTGAGGAAACCGGCGTCGACGGCGAAGTCGGCGCCGGTGGTGCTCGCCGAGCGCGGCGAGACGAGCAGGGCGATCACGTCGGCGACCTCCTGCGGCTCGACGAGGCGGCCGGTGGTCAGCTTCATCATCTCCGCCGCGACACCGTTCAGCACGGTGTCGCGGTCGGTTCCCGCCTGCGCGGCGATGATGTCGGCCGCGCCGCCCTCCTCGGTCCACCATGCCGTCCGCACGGGCCCCGGCGACACGGTGTTCACCCGGATGCCCTGCGGCGCGAACTCCTCCGACAGCGCCTTGGTGAGATTGTTCAGGCCCGCCTTGGCCGCGTTGTAGTCGACGTTCATGGGAGCCGGCAGCCGGGCGCTGCCCGAGGACACGTTGACGATCGAGCCTCCGCCCCGCTGGAGCATCACCGGAACGGCGGCACGGACGGCCCGTACGACCGAGAACAGGTTGAACTCGAACATCGCCCGCCAGTCGTCGTCGGTGGGGGCGAGGAACGAGAAGCGCGGCAGGGCCACACCGGGCGGCGGACCACCGGCGTTGTTCACCAGGATGTCCAGCCCGCCGAACACCTCCACGGCCCGGGCCACGATCCGGCCCGGAGCCTCGGGGTCGGTCAGGTCGTCCGGTACGTGGAGAAGGTCCGCACCGTCGAGCGCCTCCAGCTCCGGGGAGCTCTTGCGTGAGGCGGCGACGACGCGGGCCCCCTCGTCGAGCAGGGTGCGGGTGACGGCCAGGCCGATGCCCTTGGAGGCGCCGGTGACGACCGCGACACGGCCGGAAAGCTGCAGGTCCATGGAATGCCCTTTCGTCGTGGGGCCCCGTACGGCGGGAGGGGCCCTTCACACGAGCAAAGCTATGGCGGGCACGCGATCCCGGGCTGGCAGCATTCGGACCGGCAATTCACGCTGGATTCGGACCGGCGATCCACACCGGATATGCACCAGTGATTCACACCGGACACGCACCGGCGATCCACCACGGATATCCACCGGCGATCCACACCGGACACGCACCGGCGATTCACACCGGACACGCACCGGTGATTCACGCCGGACACGCACCGGTGATTCACGCCGGACATGACCGGACGCCGGCTGGGCGAGACGCCGGCCGAACGAGCCTCGGCCGGGTCAGGCGCCCGGCCGGCGGGACGCCCACCGGACGGGGACTCGTCGGCCGGGCGGGGCCTCGTCAGCTCGCATAGGCCTCCAGCTCGAAGATGCGGGCCGCGGTATCGCTGTCGCTGGTCGGGGTGAGGACGTTGAGCCGGACGTACCGGGCACTGACGGGTGTGACGGTGTGGGTGGTGACGTTGGCGGTGTTGCCCCGGGCGCTCACGACGTTCGTCCAGGTGGTGCCGTTGGTACTGACCTGGATGTCGAAGTCGCGGGTGTTCCAGGCCGTCTTCTCACCGCCCGCGCCGGAGTGGCGCACCACGAATCGCCCCACCTGCGTGTTCGACTGCAGGTCGACCTGGAGCCACTTTCCGGTGCCCAGCGCGCACCACTTGTCGGAGGTGCCGGCCGTCCAGCTGCCGTTCACGGCCTTGGCGGGGGCCTCGTCGGCCGCGCACTGGTTGCTCGCGGTGGCCGGCTTGTTCAGCGCGAGGTTGGTGACCGGCTGCGTCGTCTCGGGGACGTAGAGGCGGATGTCCGTCAGGCTCGCGCTGCCCTCGTAGACGTTGGTGTAGAGGTCGCCGATCACGAAGTAGTCGGGATACTGGGAGCCGGCCGGCCACTGGTTCGGCCAGGACGCGCTGCCGTTCACGTCGTTCTGGACGAGGGTGGCGTTGTAGCGGCCGTCGTACTCGCCGGGCTTGACGTTGTAGTGCCAGATCGGCGCGTTGCCGACGACGAAGGGGCGGTGGAAGCGGATCGTCTTCTGCCCGACCCGGGCGAAGTTGCCGCTGGCCTCGAGCACGTAGCCGGTGGCGTCGCGCTCGATGGCGAAGGTGTATGACTGGTTGGGCATCAGCTCGGGCTGGAGCTCGGCCGCCGACGACAGCTGCTGCTCGGCCACGCCGCCGGAGCAGCTCGTCATGAACCACTGGGAGTTGCCCGCGAGGCCGCCCGGCCCCGGCGTCCAGTTGGGCAGGCCGCTGATCCACATGTTGACCGTGTTGAAGTTGCCGTCGCGGTAGTTGTAGTACTGGTTGGTGGTGGAGTTGCAGACCCGCCCGCCGGTGCCGCTGCCGACCCGGTCGGGGTGCTGGGAGAAGGAGTCCATCAGCACCTTGCGGCGGTAGTGCCAGAAGTGGTTGTTCCGCGGGGCGGGGTTGGCGAAGTCCACGATCGACATGAAGTGGAAGCCGTTGTAGCCGTACGGCCCGGACCGCACGTCCTGCCACTCGCAGTAGGGCGCGGCGGCGTTACCGCTCCAGCCCGGGCTCCTGGACCCCTCGCCCCAGGGGTGCTGCGTCTTGCATCCCTGGGTGCTGTAGCCGTTGACCTTGCCGTCGTACTCGATCGAGCCGTTCCGCTTGCCGCCGAAGTCGATGGTCTTGAGCTTGTACTCGACGCGGTACTGGTCGGGCAGCTTGTCGGTGGGCCGGAAGATCGCCCCGCCGGTGTGGTCGGGCACGTTGAGCACCGCCGCGGGCGCGCCGCCCACCGTCGCGGTGGTGATCGACGGCGGCGACTCGATGACGCCGTCCTTGTTCCAGTCGCGGGCGGAGAGCGAAGCCGTCAGCCAGCCGCCCTGGCCGACCGGGAACTCCTTGCGGTAGGTGGCGAAGGAGTTGAACGCGGTGGTCCAGGCCGGCCCGTAGTCGTTGCGGTACCACTGGCCGGAGTCGTCCATGATCGTGTCGAACGGGGTGGTGTAGTTCTCCCTGACCCACGGCGCGTTGCCCGTGTTGATGGGGGCCGAGAAGTTCTCCGAGTGCAGCAAGGTCCAGGCGGCGGCACTCTTCGCCGCACCCGCCCTGCTCTCCGCACCCGCCTTGCTCTCCGCACCCGCCTTGCTCTCCGCGCCCGCCTTGGCCTGCGCGCTCGGCGTGGCCGGCTTGCCCTGCGCACCGGACGCACTCGGGGCGCTCAGGGCGCTCGGACCGGGAGTACGGGCCCCGGCCGGCGCCGCGGCGTCGCCCGTCGCGGGGGTGCCGACCCCGAACGAGGTGATGGCCATGACGGTCGTGGTGACCGCGGCGAGGGCCGCCTTGCGTGCGGCCCCTCTGACGTTTCTTCGCATGGGTTACGTGCCCTTCACTCGACGAGTAAGGCGTTGCTCGTGCCTGAACGCGACCCGCGCCCTCGCGGGTGTGCGCACCTCCGTTCCCGATACCGGGCGACCACGGGTGGCGTCGCCGACCGCCACCCGGGTGCCGTTCACAACCGGCCGTACTCCACGAGCCGTCCCCCCGGACGGCCGCGCGTCAGAAGCCGCCCTTCGGGTCGAGGTACTCGGCCGCGTTCTCCTTGGTGACCCTCGGGGAGGGCACCACGGTGTCCTTCTCGACCTTGGCCCCGCCCAGGATCTCGACCGCCCGGTCCAGGCCCATGGCACCGATGATGTCCGCGTCGTTCAGGCCGGTCACCAGGTAGTTGGTCCCGTCGAGGATCGCCTTGAGCGCCTCGGCCTGGCCGTCCACGCCCGCGATGACGATCTGCTCGGCCTTGCCCGCGTCCGCGATGGCACGCTGCGCGCCCAGGCACATCGCGTCGTTCTCGCAGAACACCGCGACGAGGTCGGGGTTGGTCGCCAGCAGGCCCTCCATCACCGTCAGGCCGCCGTCGGATCCCCAGTTGCCGAAGTCGGGTGCCTCGACGAGCGTGATGCCCGCGGTGCTCGCGAGCACCGACTTCACGCCCTCGGTACGGGCCAGGCCGATGCTGTTGTCGGCGGGACCACCCTTGATGATCGCGACCTTGCCGCCCTTGGGCAGCTTCTCGGCGAGGAACTGGCCGTTCTGCACGCCGATCGCCTTGTTGTCCGGGCCGATCCAGCTGGTGTACTCGCCGGTCCGGAACTTGCGGTCCACCAGGACCACGGGCTTGTTCGCCGTCTTGGCCGCGTTGAGCGCCGCGGGCGCCGACTCCAGCGGTCCGCCGGAGATGATGATGGCGTCGACGTTCTTGCTCAGCAGGTCCTCGACGTTGGAGGCGAGCTTCGCCGCGTCGCCGTTGGCGTCGGTGCTGATGATCTCGATCTTGCCCTTCTTCTTGGCCTGGGCGGCGATCGCCTTGTCCATGCCGCTGAAGTAGGGGCCGCTCAGCATGAAGTTGGCGACGCCGATCGTGTAGGAGCCGTCGCCGGAGGCGGAGGCGGCGGTGGAGGGCCCGCCCTCGCTGGACGAGCAGGAGGCAAGGCTGAGAGCGAGAAGGCCGGCGGCCAGCAGGCCGCTGAGTTTTCTGGCGTTCATTTCGGTATACCTCGGGGGGTGTCGTGGAGCGGGTACGTCAGGTGCGCACCTGGTTGGCGCGCTGGACGAGGATGACGGCGATGATGATCAGTCCCTTGAGCACCTGTTGCCAGAAGCTCTGCACGCCGTACAGGTTGAGAAGGTTGTTGATCAGTACGAGGACCAGGACGCCGCCGAAGGTGGCCTTCACGGACCCGCGCCCGCCCGCCAGGCTCGCCCCGCCGATCACGCACGCGGCGATCGCGTCGAGTTCGAAGGCCACCCCGACGCTCGGCTGGGCGATGCCCACCCGGCTGGCCAGGATGACGCCCGCGAGGCCGGCGCACGCGCCGCTGATCGTGTAGGCGAGGATCACGTGCCCGCGCACGTTGATGCCCGCGAGCCGGACGGCCTCGGCGTTGCCGCCGATCGCGACGATGGAGCGGCCGGCCGGGAAGCGGGTCAGGAACAGGCCGCCCGCGAGGAACACCGCCAGCATGATCACGGTGCTCAGCGGGACGGGGCCGAGCATCGCCGAGCCGAGAGTGAGGAACGCCGGGTCCTCGGGGGTGATCGGCACCTCGGAGTAGACGAACGCCAGACCCCTGATGGTGGTCAGCGCCGCGAGGGTCACCACGAAGGGCGCCAGCCCGAACCGGGCGACCAGCACGCCGTTGACCAGCCCGAACCCGATCCCGCAGGCAACGCCCACGACCGTCGCCATCGGGATGGGGAGGTCGGAGACGAGGCCGGCGGTGATGATGCCGGAGAAGGCCACCACCGACCCGACCGACAGGTCGATGCCACCGGTGAGGATCACCACGAGCATGCCGTACGCCAGCAGGCCGGTGGTGACCATCTGCTTGAGCAGGTTGGTGAGGTTGGGCGAGGTGAGGAAGGTGTCGGAGGTGAGCGCCGCCACCGCGACGAGCGCCACGATGAGCGTGACGAACGCGACCTGCGCGGTGAGGTCCCGGCCCGCCAGGACCAGCCGGGGGAACCTTCCGGGGACCGAGGCCGCCGGGCCGGCGGGCACCGGGCCGGAGGAGGCCTCGGGACTCGGGGTGGTCGGGGCCGCGTCGGTGGACGCGGGCCCCGCCGGCTGCCCGGTCACGCGATCCCCCCGGGCCTGGCGGGCCTCCGGGCGGGCCGGGTCATGTGGTCACTCCGGGCTGGCCGGGTCATGCTGTCCTCCGGGGTGGGCGGGTCATGCTGTCCGCCCGATCGAGTGGGCGAGGATCTCGTCCTCCGTGGTCCGGTCCGAACGCAGGTCGCCGGTGATGCGCCCCTGGTTCATCACGAGCACCCTGTCGGTGGCGCCGAGCACCTCCGTCAGGTCCGAGGAGATGAGCAGGACGGCGAGGCCCTGCCGGGCGAGGTCGTCGATCATGCGGTAGATGTCGACCCTGGCCGCCATGTCCACGCCGCGGGTCGGCTCGTCGAGGATGAGCACGCGCGGTTCGGCCAGCAGCCACTTGGCGAGCACGGCCTTCTGCTGGTTGCCGCCGCTGAGGTTGACCACCGGCATCGAGGCGCACCCCGGGGGCTGGATGCCCAGCCGGTCGATCATGCCGGCGACGTTCCTGCGCCTGAGGCCCGTGTCGATCAGCGGGCCCCGGGTGGCCGAGTGCAGGGTCGTGAGCGCGATGTTGTCGAGCACGCTCATGCCGAGCACCAGGCCGGTGCGCTTGCGGTCCTCGGTGACGAGCGCGAGCCCGGCCGCGATGGCCTCGGCCGGCGTACGGAAGCCGACGGCCCCGGACCGGCCGCGTGCCCGGTCGGTGGACGCGGGCTCGGCCCCGGACCGGACACCCGCCGGTTCCACAACGGACCGGGCACCCACCGGTTCCACGCCGGACCGGGCACCCGCCTCGTCCGCGGACGGGAACCCGGCGCCCGACCGGGCACGCGTCCGTTCTACGGATCCGGCACCGGACCGGGCACGCGTCCGCTCCACGGATCCGGCACCGGACCGGACGACGCGCACCTGGCCCGCGGACGCGGGCTCGGCGCCGAAGACGCACCGGGCCAGCTCGCTGCGGCCGGAGCCGACCAGGCCGAACAGCCCGACGATCTCCCCCGAGCGCACGGAGAACGAGACGTCCTCGAACTCGCCCCCGCGGGTGAGCCCGGAGACGCTGAGCCGTACCTCGCCGGGGTCCGCGCGCCGGTCGGGATAGATCTGTTCGAGGCGGCGGCCCGCCATGAGGCGGATCAGCTCGTTCTCGCCCGTGCGGGCGGGTTCGGTCGTCTCGACGATCCTGCCATCCTTGATCACCACGATCGAGGTGGCGAGCTCCAGGACCTCCGCGAGCCGGTGGGAGACGTAGACGACCAGCACCCCGCGCTCCTGCAACCGCCTGATCAGCGCGAACAGCGACTCGAGGTCGCTTCCGGCCAGCACCGCGGAGGGCTCGTCGAGCACCAGCACGCGCGGCTCGTCCACCAGCGCCTTGGCGATCTCCACCATCTGCTGCCTGGCCACCGTCAGGCGGCCCGCGACGGTACGCGGGTCGATCGCGCCGAAGCCGATGCCCTCCAGCAGCTCCCCGGCGCGGGCGTGCGCCGCCGCCCAGTCGATGAGCCCGCCGCGCCTCCTGGGGAAGTGCCCCATCAGCAGGTTCTCGGTGACCGACAGCTGGGGTACCAGGGTCAGCTCCTGGTAGACCGTGCGGATGCCCCGGGCGTGCGCGTCGTGCGGCGAGCGCAGCTCGACCCGCTCGCCGTCCATCCACATCTCGCCCGCGCTCATGGGCTGGGCGCCGGCGAGGATCCTGATCAGGGTCGACTTGCCGGCTCCGTTCGCGCCGACCACGGCGAGGACCTCGCCGGGATGGCCTACGAGGTCCACCCCGTGCAGCACCTCGACGCCGCCGTAGTCCTTGCGGACGCCCCGGAGCTCCAGGCTCATCCGAACGCCTCCATGACGACGACCGTCTTCTGCCGGGTGAAGTCGAGGACGGTCTCGTGCAGGCCCTCGCGGTAGCCGCCGGTGTCCTTGGTACCGCCGAACGGCAGGTTCTCGGCGCGCAGCGCGGTCGAGCCGTTGATGACGACCCCGCCGACGTCGAGGCGCCGCGCGATGGCGAACGCCCGCGAGACGTCCCGGGTGAAGACCGCGGCGTGCAGGCCGTACGGGGACTCGTTGGCCATCCGCACCGCGTCGAGGGGGTCGGTGAAGCGGGCGACGGGCGCCACCGGGCCGAAGATCTCCTCGGCGAAGGTGGGGCTGGTGGCGGGCACGTCGACCAGCACGACCGGGTCGACGAACGCGCCGCGCCTGCCGCCCCCGGCGGCGAGCCCGGCCCCCTCCCCGACGAGCCTGCCGACGGCGGCCTCGACCCGCTCGGCGGCCTCCTCGGCGATGAGGGGGCCGACGTCGGTCTCCTCGAGCAGCTGGTCGCCGACGGAGAGCTTGGCCGTCTGGCCGAGCAGCGACTCGACGAAGGCGTCGTGGATGCCGTCCTGGACGTAGACGCGCTTGACCGCGCAGCAGATCTGCCCGTTCCCCCTGGCCAGGCGGCCGAGGACGACGGCCCGGGCGGCCTCCTCGGCGTCGGCGTCGTCGCAGACGATGAGCGCGTCGTTCCCGCCGAGTTCCAGGAATACCTTCTTCAGGGTCGCGGCCCCGAGGCGGGCGATCTCGCGGCCCGCCGCGGTGCTGCCGGTGAGGCTCACCGCCGCGATCCCGGGGAGCTGCGCCAGCGCCTGGGACACCTGCACGCCTCCGGCGACCAGCCGGTGGGCGTGGGCGGGCGCACCGGCCCGCTCGACGAGCTCGGCCACCCTGACCAGGGCCAGCGGGCAGCGGGCGGGTGGCTGGACGACGACGGCGTTGCCCGCGGCGAGGGCCGCCGCGGCCTTGTGCGCGTACAGCTCGACCGGGTAGTTGAACGGGACCAGCGCCGCGACGACGCCGAGGGGCTCGCGCATCGTCACCGCGAGGTGCCGCTCCAGGCCGGGAACGGCGTCGAGCGGGATCTGGCGGCCGAAGAGCCTGGTGGCCTCCCCCGCGTACCCGCGGAAGATCCGGATCGCGGCGTCGACCTCGCCCCGGGTCTGCTGCACGGGCTTGCCGTTCTCGGCGGCGAGCAGCGCGGCGAGATCGTCCCGCTCGGCCTCGATCAGGCCGGCCACCCGGCGCAGGAGGTCCGCGCGCTCGTGGGCGGGCATCGCCGCCATCGCCCGCTGGCCCTCCTGGGCGGCCTCGACGACCTCGGCCACCCGCTCCGCGCTCGCCGCCTCCACCTCCCCGAGCTGCTCGCCGGTGCCGGGGTTGCGGACGGTGATGACGGAGGCGTCCGGCGAGGTGAGAGCGGACATTCGTTGCACTTCCTTCCATGCGAGCCTTGCGTTACGAGCTGCGGATCCTGAGAGGGGGCGGGATGCGTTACGAGCTGTGGATCCCGAGAAGGGGCGGGATCAGGCGGGTTTGCGGGTCCTGGGGGCGGCGTAGCCGATGCGACGGCCGATGTCCGCGGCCATCCCGAGCGCGACCGGTGCCAGGCGGTGGCAGTCGCCGACGCTGAACCGTCCGGCCGGCGCCGACACGCTGAACGCACCCACCGGGCGGCCGGAGGCGTTCATGATCGGCAGGCCGATGCAGCGCACCCCCTCCTCGTTCTCCTCGTCGTCGATCGCGAAGCCCTGGTCGCGCACGCTGTCGAGCTCGGCGAGCAGCGCTTCGCCGGTGAGGCTCCTGGGCGTGCGGGGCTCCGCCCGCACGGCCAGGATCTCGGCGCGGCGCGGCTCGTCCAGGAAGGCGAGGACCGCCTTGCCCATCGCGGTGCAGTGCAGCGGTACGCGGCTGCCGATCCGGGAGACCAGGCGCACCGACTTGGCGCTCTCCACCTTGTCGACGTAGACGATGTGGTGGCCGACCGGGACCCCGAGGTGAACGGTCTCCCCGCTGATCTCCACCAGCTCGGCCAGGTACGGCTGGGCCGCGGCGCGGAGTCCGTCCTCCTCCAGGTAGCGCCCGGCGAGGGTGATGAGGGTGACACCGAGCCGGAAGGCGCCGGTGGCGTCCCGCTCCAGAACGCCCAGTTCCAGCAGCGAGATGGCGTAGCGGTGGGCGGTGCTGACGGCGACGCCGGTATGCGCCGCGAGTTCGCCCAGGGTCATTCCGGATTGACCGCTTCCGGACACGGCACTGATGAGCTCAAATGCCTTGTCGACGCTTGATGATTTCCTACCGCTCTTCATTCGAGTTACTCGAATCTATTTTCAGATATTTGTAAGATTTTTGCGATAGTTACATCGGTGATAACCACTGTCAACCCTCGCGCACAAATAGCCCCCGCATGAGGTGAGGCCGGAGCGGGGCAGACGCGTTCGGACTTGTGGGCATGAACGACCACAAAGCACTACGATCAGGCATATGTCCCACCAGAGCGCGTGCCACTGCCTGCTGTGCGTCGAGCAGGAGGTGGAACTCGACGAGGCCGGCCTCGAAACGATGCGGAGTGTCCGGGAGCGCGGGTGGGCGGTCGTGATGGTCCCGGAGGACGAGGACGGGCCGGGCTGGGCGTTCACCGTCGGGCTGTGGCACACGCTCCGCTCCCCCGAGGTGGCCATGTTCGGTCTCCGCGTGGACGTGATGGGTAACTGCCTCGACACCCTGGCCGACGAGATCGCCGCCGGGCGTCACCTGGTCGAGGCCCGGGAGCGGGACGACGTGATCAGGAACTATCCGGTCGTCGCGAGAGCGGTGGACACGAGCTGGTACCGGTCGCTGTTCGGCACGGCACTGCACTTCTACCAGCGGCCCCCGCTGCCCTTCATGGAGATCGTCTGGCCGGACGCCGCGGGCCGCTTCCCCTGGAACGACGGCTGTGCCCCGCCACTCCGCGAGCTCCAGCCCGCGCTGTGGATCCCGAAGGACGACCACGCCCCGGGCCCCTGGACCAAACTCCCCTGACGAACCCGGGCCAGGAGCCGGAGGCCCGGCCGGGATGGCCGCATACCACCGGCGGCCGGGAACACGACCGGGACGGCGACACGCCGTCGGCAACCGGGGACCCGACCGGGGCGAGAACACGCCATCCGCGACCCGAGACCCGGCCGGGACGAAAACACGCCACCGGAACCGGCCGGGACGAAGACGCGCCACCGGAACCGGCCGGGACGCCGGAGATCGCGACGGGCGCCGGTTCCGGCGTTGCGGCGAACCGAAACTCGAATAACCGGATAAACAGCCCGACTCACCTGTTTCATATGATTTCTCGGCGACTCAGGGTCTTATCCCAGGAAACCTCACATAAAGCCCATGGCCATTTCCCCGTGGCGCCTCCGGTCCCATCCCCGGGGACGGAGGACGAGGCCTCGGCGCGGTCCGGGAACCGCCTCGAGAACCGCGCCTCGGCGGCCCCGGCGCGGCTCGCGCACCTCGCCCGTCTCCCGGCCCGTGAGGATTTCCCGGCGCGTGAGGCTTTCCGGCATGTGAGACTTTCCGGCACGCGGGGTTTCCCGGCCGGCGAGGCGTCGGGCGCCCGTACCGGCGGTCCTCGGCCCGTTCACCCGACCCCCCACTCGGCGACCCGTGGTTTTTGTACAATTGTTGACTCTGCTTTACCAACGGGGGAGGAATTCCGTGCCAAGGGCGACATTTCGGGAACGCCTGCGTTATTGGTTCGACAACACCATGTCACGGGGTACGCCCGCGCTGATCGGATGGCTCGCCCTCGTCTCTCTCGGCCTCATCCTGCTGGTCACCGCGCTGAGCCTGTGGCTGACCCCGAACGAGGCCGAGAAGAACCACGGCGCCCCGGGCATGCTGTGGATGACGCTGATGCGCGCGCTGAGCCCGGGGAAGGTGGCCAGCGACACCGGCAGCGCGCCGTTCGTCGCCCTGATGTTCGTCGCGTCGCTGGGCGGGCTCTTCATCGTCAGCGCCCTGGTCGGCATCCTCTCCAACGACCTCAAGAGCAGGTTCGAGGAGCTGCGCAAGGGCAGGTCCCGGATCATCGAGACCGGCCACATCGTGATCCTGGGCTGGTCGGAGCAGGTCTTCACGATCGTCAGCGAGCTGGTCCAGGCCCACGCGAGCGACCGCAGGTCGGTCATCACGATCCTCGCCGACAAGGACAAGATCGCCATGGAGGACGAGATCCGGCAGTTCGCGGGCGACACCGGCAGGACCAGGCTGGTCTGCCGGACCGGACGGCCCACCGAACCGACCGACCTCGACCTGATGAACCTCACCGGGGCCCGCTCGGTGGTCGTCCTCTCCCCGCAGGGCGAGGACCCCGACGCGCACGTCATCAAGACGCTGCTCGCCCTGGCCAAACGGCCCGGCAGCCACCCGCCGGTGGTGGCCGCCATCGCCGAGAGCTCCAACATGGCCGCCGCGCGTCTCGCCGGCGGTCCCGACGTCCACCTCGTCGACTCCGACGACACCGCCTCCCGGCTCATCGTGCAGTCGTCGCGGCAGTCGGGCATGTCCGTGGTCTGCATGGACCTGCTCGACTTCGGCGACGGGGAGATCTACCTGCGCTCCGACCCCCACTTCACCGGCATGGCGTACGGCGAGGTGCTCCCGGCGTACCAGACCGCCACGGTGATCGGGCTGCGCCAGGCCGGGAAGGTCACGCTGAACCCGCCCATGAACACCGTGATCTCCGACGACGACGAGATCATCGTGATCGCCAACGACGACTCGATGATCCACCTGGCCGCCGGCATGCCCTCGGCCCGTGAGGAGTCGATCGTCCTGGTCGAGCACACCAGGCAGAGCGCCGAGCGCACCCTGATCCTCAACTGGAACGGCCGGGGCCGGCAGATCGTCCGCTATCTCGACGCGTACGTCGCGCCGGGTTCGGTCCTGGACGTCGCCTCCGACCACCCCGACGCGGCGACCGGCTTCATGGGGCTGAGCAACCTCACGGTCAACGTCAAGGAGTGCGACACCTCCGACCGCTACGCGCTGGACTCACTCGGCCTGGGCGTCTACCAGCACGTGATCGTGCTCTCCGACGACCGCTACAGCCCCGGCCACGCCGACACGCGAACCCTGACGACCCTGCTCCAGCTGCGCGACATGCAGTCCTCGCTCGGCGAGCGCTACTCCATCGTCAGCGAGATGCACGACGAGAACAACCGGAGCCTGGCCGAGGTCACCAGGGCCGACGACATCGTGATCAGTGACACGGTGATCGGCCTGCTGCTGGCCCAGCTCGCCGAGAACCGGCACCTGGCCGAGGTGTTCGGCCAGCTCTTCGACTCGGGGGGCTCGGAGATCTACCCGCGCCCGGCGGAGCAGTACGTCCGCCCCGGGGCGCCGGTCGACTTCGCCTCGGTGATCGAGTCGGCCCGGCGCCGTGGCGAGACCGCGATCGGCTACCGCCTGGCGGACCGCGTGAACGAGGCCCCGCACTTCGGCGTCGTCCTCAATCCGGACAAGTCGCGACCGCTGCGCCTCGGCCCCGGCGACTCGGTGATCGTCCTGGCCGAGCGCTGACCCGCCGGGGCGGGGCCCTGCCGGGTCAGGCAGTGATCATGAAAGCGAGCCCGAGCAGCACTACGACGGGGATCACCCAGACCACGGCCTCGATCGCGAACTCCTTGTACACGGTGAGCTTCTCCCTCTGGGCGCTGCCTGACATGAAAACGACGATGCGCAGCATATGCGCATCGGCAGGCGTTCCCGTACCCGGGTCGGGGCCGGCCGGCGGTTCTCCCCGGCTCGGCCCCCACCGGTTCCTAGCGGCTCAGATAGTGGAAGCTCGGTTTTGGGTGCATCAGGAAATCGTGGTGGGAGATGTTCCAGGCGTAGGCGCCCGCCATCGTGAACTCCACCAGGTCGCCGGGCTTGAGCGCGATGGGGACCCGGCGGGCCAGGGTGTCCTTGGGAGTGCAGAGCTGGCCGACGATCGTGATCGGCTCACCGGCCTCCGTCATGACCAGGGGCTGGTCGTGGCCCTTGGTGGCGGGGGTGCGGATGTGGTGGGTCCCGCCCGCCACGATCGCGAACAGCTCGCCGTGGACGCGTTTGACGTCGATGACGCGCGTCACGTACCTCCCGCAGTAAACGGTCAGCGAGCGTCCCGGTTCGATCCGGAGCGTCTCTCCGGGACGGCGGAGCGCGGCCAGGCCCGCGCCGTAGGCCGTCCAGTCGAACCGGTCGTCGGGGTCGGCGTAGGAGACGGCCATGCCGCCGCCGAGGTTGATCTCGGCCGCCCCCAGCGTCCGCGCGTAGTCCAGGACGGCCGCCGCCAGCTCCAGCATCCGGGGCGCGTCGAGCCCGCTGGCCAGGTGGGCGTGGATCCCGCGCAGCCGTACGACACTCTGGGCCTCCAGCAGGGCGACGCACTCGGCGATCCCGGCGGGGTCCATCCCGAACGGTGTGGCACCGCCGCCCATCGCCAGCGAGGCCCCCGCGATCGGGACGTCCAGGTTGACCCGTAGCAGCACGTCCGCCGAGCGGCCGGACGCGAGCAGGCGGCGCAGCTCGCCGGGGCTCTCGACGTGCAGACGGGTCACGTCGGCGAACAGCTCGGCGTCCGTCTTGCCCGGCCCGCCCAGCGCGATCGGCGCGTGCGGGAAGTGTTCCCGCACGTGCGCGAGCTCACCCCCCGAGGCGACCTCGAAGCCGTCGACGTGCGGGGCGAGCGTCCGCATCAGCTCCGGGTCGGGATTGGCCTTCACCGCGTAGTACAGCTCGACGTCTCCCAGCGCGGCGCGGATGTCCCTGACGTGGACGCCGAGCTCGACCAGGTCGTAGACGTATGCGGGCAGCGGCCCGGCCAGGAACGACTCCGAGGTCTGCGGCTGCGCCGCGACGGTGGCTGTCACTGCGTTCTCTCCGATCATGGCGGTACGGGACGTCGAACGGGCGAGAACCGGGTCTCGACGATCAGGTGGCGCGTGGGCGTGACGACGGCCGTGACCGCGGTCACCTCCTCGTCCACGATCTGATCCGTGTGGTGGACATCCAACACGCTTCGCCCGGGCGGTTCGTCGATACGGTGCCGTGTCGGGGAAAGTCGAGGGCGCGGGGAGTACCGCGCCGCCCGTCGGTAGGCGGCCATCCGGGGCGAAGGCCACGAACGCGACGAGGGCGCGGGGAGCGAACGCGACGAGGGCGCGGGGAGCGGCCGGGGCGTCCCACCCCGGCGAGCGGCCTGAAGGGTCCCCGGGCGGGCGGCCGGGCATCCCGCACGGATCGGAAATGCCGAACGAATCGGGAATGCCGGACGCGACCGGTCGTGCTGTCGTAGTCGAGAGATTCGCGATCATCATGGGAGCCGTCATGACCGTTCGAGAGTTGCGCCTGGTCGTCACCGCCGCCGACTACGACGAGGCGCTGCGTTTCTACCGCGACGTGCTCGGCCTGCCCGAGCGGGCCGCGTACTCCTCGCCCGACGGACGGGTGACGATCCTGGAGGCGGGCCGGGCCACCCTGGAGATCGCCGACCCGTCGCAGGCGGAGTTCATCGACCGGGTCGAGGTGGGGCGGAGGGTGGCCGGGCACATCCGGGTGGCGTTCGAGGTGGACGACTCGGCCGCCGTCACCGCCGAGCTGGCCGGGGCCGGGGCGACGGTGGTCGCCGAACCCGTCCGGACCCCGTGGAACTCGCTCAACTCCCGCCTCGAGGGTCCGGCCGGGCTCCAGCTCACGCTCTTCACCGAGCTGGGGGAGGCCGCCGATCCCCGGGGCGCCCGTTAGCCGTTCAGGCCTTCGATCCCGAGGGTCATCGGGTGACGAAGTACCAGAGACGCGCCCGATGGTTGTCGCAGAAGTACTGGTTGGCGTAGACGTTGTCGGTGATGCCGCCGCCGGCGACGGTGAGGCACTTGCCACTGTTGTAATTGCGGATGTGGTAGTTGGAATCGCCCTTGTCGACGAAGGACCACAGGCGTGACGGATGTGCGTCGCAGTAGTACTGGACGGCGGGGGCGTTCTCGTAGGGACTGCCGGCGGCGATGGTGAGGCACTTGCCGGTGAAGTTGTTCTTGATCCAGTAATGGTTGTTGCCTCTGTCCACGAGATACCAGACACGCGACCCGTGACTGTCGCAGCCGAACTGGACGGCGGGGGCGTTGTCGTTCCGGTCGGCACCGGCGATGGCCAGGCACTTGAAGCTGTTGAAGTTCCTGATCCAGGTGAGGGCCCCCGCCGGCACGGGTGACGCCAGGGCGGCCGAGGCCGCCGGCGCGGACGGCGCCATCCCCGCGGTCGCGACCATCGCCGCCAGGAGCACGCCGACCGTCTTCGTGTAATGCTTCGCCATTGCCATCACTTTCCCTTGGTCGTGGAGACGACAGGAGGAACCGTCACGGCTCCGTTTCGCCTTCGAAGAGTTCCGGTCCGCCGGGCGCGGTCACCGGATGACTCATTTCACCGGCCGCGCCGGGGCTCCGCCATCGCCGCCGAATAACCGAACGTTTCCGGCACCCGAAGACAGGGGCCGTACCGGCCGGAGAATGGTGGCGATCACGGTCCCGCCATGACGCTCACGGCGTCAGGGCACGGCGCAGTCCCGCGAGCGAGTCGACTCCGAGGACGTCGTGTGCTTCGCGGAGGAGCGTGGTGACCGTGTCCAGGTCGAGGACCATGCTGTAGGCGATCTCGGACTTGGAGTGCCCGTCCGCGGCGAGCCGGGCGACGCGTTGCCGACACGGGTCCAGGGCGTTCACCCGCCGGCGCCGGAGGCGAGGAGCGGACCCGAGCCGCCGCGCGACGGCGTCGCCGAGCGACACGGCGCCGCACTCCTCGGCCAGTGTCAGTGCCTCGGACAGCAGAACGCGGGCATCGTGATCGCTCCGGGTCAGGGCTGTGCCGAGTTCGGCGAGAGCGTGGGCCTGTTCGAGGCGGTGCGGCGTGGGACACAAGATCCGGATAGCCTCCTCGAGAAGCTCCACGGCCGAGTCCGGCTGCAACACGGCGAGGGTCCGCAGGGCTCGCGCGCGGGCCAGCTCGCCGCCGAATCGATCCGCTCGCCGCATCCCGACGGCCACGACCTCGCGGGCCTGGTCCGGCGCGGAGTGTCGCAACGCCCGGCCGAGATCGAAGCGCCACAGGCACATGGACGGGTTGAGCAGGCACGCGTTTTCGAGCCACTGCCCGACCCGGCGCAGAGTGGCGGCGGCACCGGCGGTCTGACCGCGCGCGAGTTGAAGGGCGCCCCGAACGGCGTTCGGCACCGGGAGCACCACCGCGTCGGCCAAGGACGTGCCGTACTCGCGGTCGCCGCACACCGCCTGCGCACGCTCGACGTCGCCGCGCGCGAGCAATGCCTCGATCAGGGTGCCGGTGGCGAACTGCTCCCCGGGCGTTCCGGGACCGGTGCGGTCGGCCAGGCGCAACGCGATCTCGGCGTCGGCGACCGCGTCAGCGAGTCTTCCCTCCCGCAGAGCCACGTTCGCCACATGGGCGCGGGTGAACGTGAGATGGGTACCGCGCCAGCCGTTGCGGTCGAACTCCTCCATCGCCTGCTCGAACAGACGTCCGGCCATCGAGAGGTCGTCGGAGTACAGGTGGACGAATCCGGTCATGGTACCCACCTCCATGCCCTGGTCGAGGTCGGCGAACGACACACCGTTCCGGAGCACGGGCCGGATGGCCTCCGCCGCGGCGGTCCGCGGCTCGCCGCGCAGCACCAGGCTCCATGCGTGCGTGGCGATGAGCAGACGTTCCACGTGGCCGGTGCCGGACAGCGGTGGGGCGGCCCGGTCGAGCAGCAGCATGCGGTCGGGCCGGTGCGGGTCGTCGGCCCACCATGTCGCCCACAACAACTGCTCTGCCCGCAGGCGGTCACGCAGAGCGTCGTCACGGCAACCGTCCAGTGCCCGGTCGAGGGATCGGACGGCGTCGCCGAGCCGGTTGGCGTAGCTGTACGCCTTGGCGAGCGCGATCGCCGCCTCGACGCCCTGGGCGTCATCGGCGGCCTGCTTGCGGGCGGCGAGCAGTTCGGGGATGGCCGTGGCCACCTCGCCCAGAGCCAGCGCCTGCCCGTAGCGCATTCGTACCTGGCAACGCCGGCCGGGCGGGGGCGGCTCGGCGACCGCGCGCCCGAGGTAGCGGGCCGCCGTGCCTGCCAGGCCGGAGCTCATCGCCTCGGCGGCTGCGGCGGCCAGCCGGTCGACCACCCAGGGATCGCCCGCGGTGTTGACCCGCAGCAGGTGAGCGGCCACCGTCTCGAGGCCGGCATCGGCATGGTGCAGCAGCCTTGCCGCCGCGAGATGGGTGTCGCTGCGCTGCGAGGGGTCGAGGGCGTCGTAGACCGCGCTTCGGATGATCGGGTGCCGGAAGTCGACACTGGACCGGTCGGCCAGGATCGCGGCCCTGCAGAGCCGGTCGTATTCGCGCCCACCTTCCTCAGAGGTCAGTCCCGCGAGACGTACGGCCTGGTCAAGCTGGATACCGGGGCCGAGCACGGCGATCGTACGGGCCAGCCGCCCCGCCGACGGCCCCAGCATGCTCAGCCGCTCGTTGAGGTGGACCACGACCTGGCGAGGTATGAGGCGAGCGACGCGCGTGGCGGACCCGGCCGTCGGCGCGAGCCGGCGCTCGTGGGCCAGATCGAGCATCCACCGCAGATAGAACGGGTTGCCGCCGCTGTGCTGGTGGAAGGCCGAGCAGAACGTCTCGTCGGGAGGGCCGCTCCGGCGCCCGAGGCTGCGGTCGACGATGGCACGCACGGCGTCCAGGCTGAGCGGCCGGGGCCGGATGATCGAGGTCGCGCGCAGGATGATGCGGGTGAGCGCCGGGGACGTCGTGGGCTCGTCCGGCCGGCAGGCGAGCAACAAAACGACAGGCAGTCCGGCCAGCCTGTCACTGAGGAACTCCAGCCAGTTCAGCGACTCCTCGTCCAGCCAGTGCGCGTCGTCGACGGCCAGCAGCAGCGCGTCGTCGCGTCCGGCAGGGTCGGTGGCGTTGACCAGGAGCCAGTACAGGGCTTCGGTCAAGCCGATCATCGAGCCCCCTCGCCGCGTATGCGGCAGGCCGAGCGGTACCCGCGCGAACGCGGCGGCGCCGGCGAACAGACGCTGCCGATCCTGGCCACTGTGACCGGCCGCCCAGCGGCCGAGCAGCGTTCGGACGCCGCAGAAGGCCATCGTCTGATCGAGTTGATTGCCGCGCACCACCAGGGGAGTGATTCCGCGCACGGCGCTTTCCGAGCACACCCGCGCCAGCAGTTCGGACTTGCCGATTCCCGCCGGGCCCTCGACCACGATCGTGGCCCCCGCCCTTCTGCGGACGTCGTCGAGCGACGATGAACAGGAGTTCAGATCGTCGTCGCGTTCGAAGATGCCATTGTCCGCGGCGGTGTGACCAGGCAGTCGCAGTGCTTGCAGAACGTGCCGCTCATCGAGGGCGACCCTCCCCGTGGCGCGGGCACAGGCCACGCAGCCCGCGACGACCTTCGCGACGAATTCGTCCCGCAGTCGCCGTTTGCCGGCCATCACCTCGGAGAACGTGGCCGCCGCGACCCCGCTACGGCGAGCCAGCGTCGCGTCGGTAGGTCCGCCCACGACCCGCTGTAAGGTGCGCAGCTGGCGCCGAAGATGGTCGTCGGGGTCCGGACGGGCCATTTCCGCTCCTCACGTTCCTTGAACGCGCCGCACGGGACAGGCCACAGCGATCAATTCACTTCCGATCGGCCACAGCCGGAGGAAAAAACATTTTAACGATTTTCACAGCATGTCACCGGTGCGTTTCGTACGGTCCTTCTTCTGAGAGGTCGTGCGAAACCCGGGACCCGAAGCCCCGAGGTCGCGAGGAGCCGGAGATGGCTCAGAGCACGGAGCCGCCGGTGGCGTCGAGGGTGGTCCCGGTGACCCAGCGGGCGTCGTCGGAGACCACGAAGGCGACGACGTCGGCGACGTCCTCCGGGGCGCCGACCCTGGCGAGGACGGACTGCCCGGCCGCGTACGCCTGGGCCTGCGCGTCGCCGCGCAGCCAGCCCGCGTTCATGTCGGTGTCGGTGATGCCCGGCGAGACCGAGTTCACCGTGATCCCGCGCGGACCGAGCTCCTTGGCCAGCGTCCGGTTCAGCACCTCCAGCGCCCCCTTGGTCGCGACGTAGGCGGGACTCTGGGGGAAGGCGATCCTGGTCACGCCGGAGCTGATGCTGACGACGCGCCCGCCGTCGCGCAGGAGCGGCAGCGCCCGCTGGATGATGAAGAACGGCGCCCTGACGTTGACGGCGAACATCCTGTCGTACGCCTCGGGCGTGATCTCCGAGATACCGGCGGGGACGACGATCCCCGCGTTGTTGACGAGGATGTCGAGCCCGTCCACCTCCTTCTCCAGGGCGGTGAAGAGCGTCTCCACGTCCCCCTCCACGCCGAGTTCCGCCCGGACGGGGAACGCCTCTCCCCCGGCCTCGGTGATCGCCGTCACGACCTCCCCCGCCGCCGCCTCGTCCCTGGCGTAGTGGACGGCCACCCGGACCTTCTCGCGCCCAAGCCGCAGGGCGATCGCCCTGCCGATCCCCCTGCTCGCACCCGTCACCAACGCGGTTCTCACATCGCCTCCCACATTTTATAGCGATCGCTACAAATAGAACCGTAGCAGGGTTTTGTAGTGCTCGCTATACAATGGTCCGGTGAGCAGGAAGCGAGCCTTCGACCGCGACACCGTGCTGGAGATAGCGCTGCTGGAGTTCTGGCGGCACGGCTACGAGGCCGCCTCCATCGCCTCCCTCACCGCCGCGATGGGCATCCGCCCGCCCAGCCTGTACGCCGCCTTCGGCGACAAGCGGCGCCTGTTCGAGGAGGTCGTCGAGCGCTACCGGAGGTATGACTTCTCCTCGCGGGCGCTGGCCGAGGAGCCGACCGCGCGGGCGGCGATCTCCAGGATGCTGCGCGAGGCGGCGGTCAACTACACCGACCCCGGGCACCCGCCGGGCTGCCTGATCTTCAGTGCGGCGGTCAACGTCGGCCCGGAGTCGGCCGACGTGCGGGAGGCGATGCGCGGGATCAGGGAGGCCGCCAAGGCCGCGGTCACGGCGCGCATCGCCTCGGACGTGGCGGCGGGCCTGCTCCCCGAGGGCACCGACGCCGAAGCCCTCGCCCTGTTCTACGCGGCCACGGTCCAGGGCATGTCCACCCAGGCCCGCGACGGCGCGACCCGGCGGGATCTGGAACGGATCGCCGACCTCGCGATGCTCGCCTGGCCCGGGAAACGGGAGGGCACGCCGGGCGGGCACCCTCCCACCCGGCGAGACACGCCGGACGAGCACTCTCCCGTCCGGTGAAACACGCCGGACGAGCACCCCGGACGAGGTCCGGGGTGATCTCCGGACCGGGTCACCCGCTCTTGGCCGAGGTCTCCTCCGGGGCCGCGTCGGGGACGGAGGCGCGGAACCAGCGGGTGCCGTACGGCTCCAGCGTGAACTTCACCCGGCCGTCGGAGGGCAGGTTGAGAGTGCCGTCCACCAGCAGGTCGACCAGCACCTCGCAGCCGTCGAGCTTCTCGAGCACGAGATCCACCTTCGCCTCGCGGTCGGCGAAGTTGTGGACGGCGACCACGGTGCCGCCCTCGGCGTCGGCCCGGTGGGCCAGCACGGCCACGTCACCGGCGTCCAGGATCTCGTACGTGCCCCAGGCCAGCTCGGGCGACTCCCGGTAGCGCTCGATCAGGAGCTTGGTCCAGCTGAGGAGCGAGCCGGGGTCGCGGCGCTGGTCCTCGACGTTGACGTTGCGCGGGCCGAACGTGCCGGTGGGCGAGGGGACGGTGGTCTTCGGGTCGGGCGAGAAGCCGCCCTTGGCCGACCACTGCATCGGGACCCGGACCGCCATCCGGCCCTCGGCCTTCAGGTTCTCGCCGAGACCGATCTCCTCGCCGTAGAAGAGCACCGGCGTGCCCGGGAGGGAGAACAGCACGCTGTAGGCCAGCTTGAGCCGCCGCAGGTCACCGCCGAGCATCGGGGGGAGGCGGCGGCGCAGGCCCCGGTCGTACAGCTGCATGCTCTTCTCCGGGCCGAAGGCGTCGAAGACCTCGTGCTTCTGCGCCTCGGTGAGCTTGTCCAGGGTCAGCTCGTCGTGGTTGCGGACGAACATCGCCCACTGGGAGTCGTCGGGCGGTTCCGGCCGGTCGCGCAGGGCCTCGGCGAGGGCCTCCGGGTTCTGGCGGGCCATCGACAGGTGGAAGCGCTGCATGGCGATGAAGTCGAAGCACATGGTGACCTCGTCGCCGTTGTCCGCGTCACCGAAGAACTTCATCAGGTCCGGGTAGGGCAGGTTGACCTCGCCCAGCAGGATCGAGGTGCCGTCGCGGCGGTTCATGAAGGCGCGCAGGTCGGCGAGGAACTCGTGCGGGTCGCCGCCGATGCCCTCGATCAGGAACGGCACCGCGTCGACCCGGAAGCCGGACAGGCCGAGCTCCATCCAGAAGCCGAGGATGCGCGTGATCTCGTCGCGGACCTGCGGGTTCGCCGTGTTCAGGTCGGGCTGGAACTTGTAGAAGCTGTGGTAGTAGTACTGGCCGGTCTTCTTGTCCAGCTCCCACAGGCTGTCCTCCTTGTCGGGGAAGACGATCGACTTGGGGTCGACGGGTCCCGGCTCGTCCTGCCAGACGTACCAGTCGCGCTTGGGAGAGTCGCGGCTGGAGCGGGCCTCCTTGAACCAGGGGTGCTCGTCGGAGGTGTGGTTGACCACCAGGTCGGCGATCACCCGCATGCCCCGGTCCCTGGCGGTGCGCATGAACTCCACGAAGTCGCCAAGGGTGCCCAGCCGGGGGTCGACCGAGTAGAAGTCGCTGATGTCGTAGCCGTCGTCGCGGCTGGGGCTGGGAAAGAACGGCATCAGCCAGATGCAGGTCACCCCGAGCCGGTCCAGGTGGTCGATCTGCTGGGTGAGGCCCCGGAAATCACCGATGCCGTCACCGTTCCCGTCCTTGTAGGTCTCGACGTCCAGGCAGTAGACGACGGCGTTCTTCCACCACAGATCAGCCGTATAGGTGAGTCGCATGCGTGCGCACTACCCTCCCTTGACGTTTTTATGAGACAACACCGACATTGGGCCGCCGCCGGAGAGGTCGGCGAGCCCCCCGGCGCGTTACGGTGGACGGAACGGCCAGGAGGAGACCATGCGACAGCTGAGGCGCGGCGCGCCCTTGGGCTGGCTGCTCGCCCTGCTGCTGCCGCTGCTCGTCTCCGGCGGGTTGAGCGGGAGCGGCGCCACCGTCCTCCTGCGGCACACCACCGTCACCCAGTCCTCCGGCGAACACCAGCGGTTCTCTCGCCCGGCCTCCGACAGCGGGCACAGGAACGTCCTCGTCGCCGGCCTCTCCGCCACCGGGATCGGCCTGGGGGGCGGGGGCGGCCACCCGCTCGCGACCCCGCCGGCGGACCCGCGGCACCTCTTCCTCCCCACCGGCCGGGACTCGCGCCCGGACCGCGACGACGACACCCGCCCGCTCGCGGCCCTGCTCGTCAGGCCGGGGCGCGCACCGCCCGCCTCCACCACCGGCTGAACCGTCCCGGAGCCGCTCCGGGCCTTCGCCGTACCGGAAAACGCCTTCCCGTGTCTGAGAGCCGTCGCGCCAGAAAGCCGTCGCGCCGGCTCCTCCGTCATGACCCGAGGACAGTTCCCCAGCCTGTGGAGGCTCCCATGTCGCGTGCCCCGGTGGTACGCGCGGTGGCGGCGTTCGCCGTCATCGCCACCTCGCTGTTCATCGCCCTGACCATGTCGCCGCGCCTCGGCCTCGACCTGCGCGGCGGCACCCAGCTCGTACTGGAGACCAGAGACTCACCGACCGTCAAGGCCGACGCCGCGGCCACCGACCGCACCCTCGAGGTGCTCCGCCGCCGGGCCGACGGCCTGGGCGTGGCCGACGCCCCGCTGGCCCGCTCGGGCGAGCGGCGCATCATCGTGGAACTGCCCGGCGTGCAGGATCCGACCAAGGCCGCCGAGGTCATCGGCAAGACCGCGCAGCTCACCTTCCACCCGGTCCTCGCCGTCCCCGACCCGGCGACCGGCACCAAGCCGGGGAAGGGCGAGCAGATCCTGCCCGACGAGAGCGGCGGCTCGCTGCACATCGGACCGGCCGCCCTCACCGGTGAGGGCGTCAGCGGCGCCGAGGCGGGGATCGACGCCCAGCAGGGCAGCGGCTGGTTCGTCACCGTCGACTTCCGTGACAGCGGGCGGGCGGAGTGGGCCAAGCTGACCGGCCAGGCCGCCTGCAACCAGCCGAACGACCCCAAACGGCGGGTCGCCATCGTGCTCGACTCCAAGGTGATCGTCTCACCCCAGGTGAACGAGGACGTGGCCTGCAACGTCGGCCTGCCCGGCGGCTCCACCCAGATCACCGGCACCTTCACCTCGGAGGAGGCCGCCGACCTGGCCCTGCTGATCAAGGGCGGCTCGCTGCCGGTACCCGTCGAGATCGTCGAGCAGCGGACCGTGGGCCCGACGCTCGGCGCCGCCGCGATCACGGCCAGCGCCCAGGCCGCGGTGATCGGCATCGCGCTCACCGCGCTGTTCATCGTCGTGACCTACCGGCTGGTGGGCCTCATCGCCGCCTTCGCCCTGGCCTGCTACGCGCTGATCTCGTACGCGGCGCTGGTGGGGCTCGGCGCCACGCTCACCCTGCCGGGACTGGCCGGCTTCGTCCTGGCGATCGGCATGGCGGTCGACGCCAACGTGCTGGTCTTCGAACGGGCGCGGGAGGAGTACGCGGCGGAGCCGGGGTTGCGGGGCGCGCTGGAGAAGGGCTTCCGCAACGCGTGGAGCGCGGTGGCCGACTCCAACATCACCACGCTGCTCGCCGCCGGGCTGCTGTTCCTCCTGGCGTCCGGACCGGTACGCGGCTTCGGCGTCACGCTGAGCATCGGTGTGATCGCCTCGCTGATCACCGCGATGGTCATCACGCGCGTCCTCGCCCAGTGGGCGGTGAGCCTCCAGGCCGTCTCCTCGCGGCCCAGGCTGACCGGCCTGTCCGACATCGGGCGCGTCCGCACCTGGCTGAACGCGCGCAAGCCCGACCTGATGAGCCGCCGCGCGGTGTATTTCCTGGTCACCTGCGTGCTGGTGGCCGCGTCCGTGGCGGGGGTCGCGGTGCGCGGGCTCGACTTCGGTGTGGAGTTCACCGGAGGCAGGCTCGTCGAGTACTCCACGAGCACCCCGATGACCGCCGACGCCGCCCGCCGGCTCGTCAGCGACGCCGGGTTCCCCAACGCGGTGGTGCAGTCCTCCGGCGAGGACATCTCCGTACGGACCGGTCAGATCAGTCCCGCCGACGTGGTGCGGATCGAGAGCGCGCTGGAGAGCGGGGGCGCGTCGGTCACCAAGGAGCGCGACGAGCTCATCGGGCCGAGCCTCGGGGACGAGCTGCGCCGCAACGCGCTGATCGCGCTCGGGGTCGCGCTCGCCGCGCAGCTCGCCTATCTCGCCTTCCGGTTCCGCTGGACGTTCGGACTGGCGACGGTACTTGCCCTGGTGGCCGACGCGGCGATCGTGGTCGGCGCGTTCGCGTGGCTGGGCAAGCCGGTGGACGGGGTGTTCCTGGCCGCGATGCTCACCGTGATCGGCTACTCGGTCAACGACAAGGTCGTGGTCTTCGACCGGGTCCGCGAGCTGTGGGGTGCGCGGCCGAAGGCCCCGTTCGCCGAGGTGACGAACACCGCGATCCTGCAGACCATCCCCCGTACGGTCAACACCGGCCTGGGCGCGCTGTTCATCCTGGCCGCGCTGGCGGTGCTCGGCGGTGACTCGCTGACCGACTTCGCGGTGGCGCTGCTGATCGGGATCGTCGTCGGCACGCTCTCCTCCGCGCTGGTCGCGGGGCCGCTCGCGATCGAGCTGGAGCGGCGCAGGCCCACCGGGCCGCCCCGGCCCAAGCGGAAGGGCCCGGCCCCGGCCCGCCAGGGCTCGGGCGCGGTGGTCTGACCGCCTCCGCTTTCCCCACTAATCCTACAAACGATGGGTGAATTTATGCACAAAACTATTGCCATCTGCGACTAAAGGCAGAACTCCTCGGCCGGCAAGGGTCCTCGACAGGGGCACAACACTGTTGCGAGATCTTCGGCCGTTGAAGCAGGACGGTCACGAAAACGGGGAGAAAGCATGAGCCACGCGGTCAAGATGAGCCCTCAGATGCAGAAGAGCATCGATGCGTGCATGGAGAGCCACAGCCGTTGCGAGCAGACCATGACCTACTGCCTCATGCAGGGGGGCCAGCATGCCGACATGGCGATGATGGGCCCGCTCATGGACTGCGCCGACATGACCCGCATGTGCGCGGACATGATGATGCGCCAGTCGCCGATGGCGATGGAGATGGCCGCGATGTGCGCGAAGGTGGCGACCAAGTGCGCCGAGGCGTGCATGTCCGTGGGCAACGACTCCATGATGAAGGAGTGCGCCGACGCGTGCCGGATGTGCGCCGAGGCCTGCCAGGCAATGGTCGGCGCACGAGCCTGAACGACCGTCCGGCAGGTCTTCGCCGGGCCGTCCACGTCGGCAGAGGGATGACGTGACGGGACGCGGGGAGACATGGCGGAACAGTGGGCGAAAGGGGCGCCGCCGATCCGATCGGCGGCGCCCCCGTCATGACCGTGACGATGGGAATCCTCCGCTTTCAGCAGGAGACCGCGCCTCGAATCCCGCTAGTGTGCTTGGCGTCTGATTTCCCTGCTGCCGAAGGCGGATGCAATCGTGGCGGACGACTACGCGACGACTTTCAAGATCGTTGATGTTGACGGTGACGGCCTCATCTCGATCCCCGAACTGACGAGGCTCATGGAGGTGCTCGGCCAGCCGATCACCCCGGAGGCGGCCGCGGCGGCCGTCGCCAGGATCGACCAGGACGGCGACGGCCTCATCTCCCTGGAGGAGTTCGCCGGATACCTCGCCCAGACCCGGGCGGGCTGACCCTCCCAGCCCTGATCCGGACGCCTCGGGCCGGGCCGGCCCCACCCTCCGGCCCCCAAGTCGGACACCGCAGGCGGGCCGGCCCGAACCTCCGGCACCGACCTGGTGGCATGTTGACGCGCCATTGACCGCACAATAACTTTGGGTAGTCATATGAGCGCACAGCGTAGCGAAGGCTCGGATTGACGTGTGAACGCCGATGTTCCCGAACGGTCGTCGCACGCCGATCCCTTTCCAGAAGGTGATCTCGCGTCCCGCGCGTGAGGTCGTCCGGTCGCCACGGTCCGCGCTTCCGCTCGCTTCCCGTCATGTCCCGGCCGGAAGGCGGTCCGGCGGCTTTCGCCTGACCGCCTCGGGAGCCGGCCTGCTCGGGAAGCCTCACAGAGGAAGAGGGCAGAACGATGAGGAGCGCATTCAGCGGCCGCGCCGGGAGCGCGCCGCATGACTCACGTGGTGCCCGGCATCCGGTGACCGTCATGGCAGAGCAGATGACCGATGTCTTCCTCGACCTCGGCTACCGTGTCGCCGAGGGGCCCGAGGTCGAGGCCGAGTGGTTCAGTTTCGACGCCCTCAACATGGACGACCGCCACCCCTCCCGCGCTCCCGAACGCACCTTCTATGTCGAGCACCCCTCGATCCCCGGCCGGAGATCGGGTCTCGTGCTGCGCACGCACACCTCACCGGTGCAGGTCAGGGCGATGCTCGACACGCCCCCTCCCCTGCGGATGGTCTGCACGGGCCGCGCCTTCCGCCCCGACCCGGCCGACGCCACCCACAGCCCGGTGTTCCACCAGGTCGAGGGTCTCGCCGTCGACCTGGGCCTCACCATGGTCGACCTGAAGAAGACCCTCGACCACTTCGCCACCTCCGTGTTCGGCGGGGGCACGGCGACCCGGCTCCGCGTCCACCGCTTCGCCTACACCGACCCGTCGGCGGAGGTGGACGTGGAGTGCACGGTCTGCCGTGACACCGGCGTGGAGGATCCCGCCCGGGCTTCTCGGGAAAGCGGCGCCGGAGACGTTCCCGCGGACCCGTGCGGGACCTGCGGCGGCGAGGGATGGATCGAGTGGGGCGGGTGCGGCATGGTCCACCCCCGGGTGCTGGCCGCCTGCGGCGTCGATCCGCACAGATACGGCGCCTTCGCCTTCGGCATGGGCGTCGAGCGAACGCTGATGCTGCGGCACGGGCTGAAGGACATGCGCGACGTCGTCGACGGCGACATCCGCTTCCCCCTCGGGATGGACGAGTTCACCCCCGGCAGACCGCGGCCCCGGCCCCTTCCCCGGGCCACGCCCCCGACGCGGGCCGTGCCGGCCGCGCGGGCCGTGCCCGACATGGAGACCATCCCGCTGGCACGCGGCCACGGTGCCAGGGCCGCACGGAGACGGGAGGCCGGTGGAGGGCTCACCCGGTCACAGAACCTGCGGCGGCGGATCGGGCACGCGCTGGCGGGAGCGGGATACGTCGAGACGCCGTGTTTTCCCTTCGTCTGCGACGCCGCGTGGGACGCCTTCGGCCTGGCGCCCGACGACCCGCGCCGTGCCGTGCTGACGCTCACGAACCCGATCAGCCCGCGCGAGCCGTCCCTGCGCACCACGCTTCTCCCCGGGCTGCTGGCCGCGCTGGGTCTCAACCTCACCCGGGGAAACCCCGCCCCGGCGCTCTTCGAGCAGGGGACGGTCTTCGTGCCGCCCGCGAGCGGCGACCTCCCGCCCTCCCCCCGGGCGGACCGCCGCCCCACCGACGACCAGCTCGACGCGCTGAACACCGCCATCCCCGCCCAGCCCCGCCACCTCGCCGCCGCCCTGACCGGCGAGTCGTCATGGGCCCGCGCGGTCGACGCCGCGCGTACGGCGGCGCACATCATGGGAGCCGGGCTGGTCACCCGGCCCACCGAGTACGCGCCCTGGCTGCCTGGACGCTGCCTGGAACTGCTCGTCGGCGAGGCCGTGCTGGGCCACGCGGGCGAGCTGCGCGCCGGGACGGTTCAGGCGCTGGGCCTGCCCCCGAGGACGAGCGCCATGGAGATCGACCTCACCGCGATGGAGCACCTCACCGACCTCGGGAGCAGGTGACTCCCGAGGCGGCCCGCCGGCGGGGGCCTCAGACGGTCGTGAGATAGATCTGGCCGAAGACCTCGGAGAGCTTCTTGAGGTCGGTGGTCACGTCCGTCTCGGGACTGGCCGGGTTGTAGACGCCGGCCAGGCGGCGCTGGATCGGCAGGAGCTTCTTCAGCTGCTCCCAGGCGGTCAGCCGGCTCACCGCGCCCTGGGCGTTCTGGACGCTGGTCCACACGTTCACCTGCTGGGCGCCGCCGTCCTTGACGGGCGCCGACAGCCGGGAGGCGATCTTGGCGTCGGTCACCTGGCCGACGAGCCCGGTCTCCTCGGCGGCGATCTGGGCCAGGACGTCCCACGAACGGGCGCGGACCTGGATCCACTGGTTGAGGTGGGCCTGCTTGGCGTTGATCTTCCAGGCGTCGTAGCCGCCGTACAGCAGGCCGCTGTCCAGGGAGAGCTGGTCGACGCGGCCCGCGATCAGGGGAGACTCGACCTTCTCGGGAGCGAGCAGCGGGTATCGCTTGCGCATCTCGACCTTGCAGGTGTCGTTCGCGCCGCAGGCGAGCTCGGGCACCACCGTGTGGATGCCCAGCCGCTTGCCGGGCGCGGCCTGGCGGAGGGCGTCGGAGGCCGCGGTGACGAACGCGGTGATCTCCGCGTCGGTCTTGAACGTGGTGTTGTAGCCCAGCTGGGAGGTGAACCGGATGCCCGCCACCTCCGGCCGCGCGGCCAGCGCGCCGATGCGCTTGACGGCGGCGGTGAAGGTCTCGGTGCCGGCCTTCCAGTCGTCGGCCAGCTCGGTGTCGATCCAGACCCTCAGCTGCACGGCCTTCGCCGCGGTGATCGCCTGACCGGCGGGAGTCTGCGCCGCGGCCGCGGCCGCGGGGTCCTGAGCGCCCGTGGGGGTGGGGGTCGGCGTCGGCGTGGAGGCGCCGGTCCGCTCGGCCCCGGAGACCGTGCCGTCACCGCCCTCGCCGTGCCCGTCGACCGAGCACTGCTGGCCGGCCTCGCAGTCGGGCGCGCCGCCGTCTCCGGCCCCCTCGGGGAAGGGCGAGTTCTCGTCGCCCTCGGAACCGCCGCCGGGCGGCTCCGGGCAGACCGATCCGGGGGCCGAGCAGTCGAGGAACTTGCCGTCGCTCGGGGTGGCTCCCTTGAGGTTGGCGTTGTCGTCGGCTCCCCAGAACAGCGCGACCCCGAGGGCCTCCTCCGGCGTGGCCAGCCAGGTGCACACGACGTAGGCCGGGGTGTCGGCTCCCATCAGGTCGTTACAGCTGCGGGGATCGTCCTCCGAGTACGCGGCCCCGGGTGTCATGACACCGACGAGCGCGAGCGCGGCGCCCATGGCGAGAGCCCGGCGCAGAGTAAGTCGCATGTCCTGAACTCCCCGGAAAGCTGGTCAAAACGATCGATCCGCACTTTACCCAGATCACGATGGACTCGACAGTCCCAGTCAAGGAATCCTCAGCATTCTGATATCTCCTGCCATGTCATGGCATCTCCCGTCGAACCCGTACCGGCCATCACCCTTCACACCATCGCCGTGCCACGGTGAGCCCGCCCGGCCGGGCGGCGGATGATACCCGGGTGAGGGCGCCGGGGCATTGCGGCTGGCGGTAATGCCGCAGGCCCGGCTGGCATGAAGGACCAAACGGAGGCTGCCAGCGCAGACGACGGGCGGCGGAGACGACATCATGATTCGGTGAACAACTGTCCAGAGGCGGGAGGGCTCCCCCCGGCCATCGAACCGCCGTCGAGAAATCCCATCGCCGGCGGCGGAAGCGCACCGATCGACGCACCTCGAAACGAATCCTCATGTCGCCGCGTGCCAAGGATCTGAACAACGGGTTCCACGGTCTTCCCAGGGCGGACGAGATCATGCATCTCGCCCTGGCCACCGGCAACCTGCTGGACCGGCTGGAGAGCGCCAGAAACCGGGTCGACCAGTCGCTGATCCAGCAGCGGCGATTCGTGTCCGACGCCTCCCACGAGCTGTTCACCCCGATCGCCGGGCTCAGAACGCTCCTGGAAGAGGCGCGGCTGCACCCCGACGAGACGGATCTGAACGAACTCCTGGCAGACGCGCTGGAGGGCGTCGACCGGCTCCAGACGATCGTCACCGACCTGCTGGTGCTGGCGAAGGTGGGTGCGCACACTCCTGACGCGTTCGTCAACGTGGACCTGGGGGAGATGGTCCGTGCCGCGATCTCGCGGCGCGAGAACGGTGTCCCCGTACGGCTCCGGCTCGCCCCCGGGGTGCGGGCGAACGTCATCGACGCGGAGATCACCCGCCTCCTCGCCAATCTTCTGGACAACGCCCAGCGCCACGCCAGGCACGCGGTGCTGGTCGAGGTGTGCCGGAACGGCCGGTACGGCGAGCTGGCCGTCACCGACGACGGTGACGGCATCGCCGCCGCCGACCGGGCGAGGATCTTCGAGCGGTTCACCCGGCTGGACACCGCCCGCTGCCGTAACCGAGGGGGTACCGGGCTCGGCCTCACGATCGCGCGTGACATCGCCGAGTCCCACCGGGGGACCATCGACGTGGAGGACTCCAGTACCGGTGGCGCGCGGTTCGTCCTCCGCCTCCCCCTCGCCGACCGTGACGGCCGCGAGATGTCAGACCACTCCTGATATCGGTGACATCAGGATTGATCTGCCGAAACCGTCACAATCGGTGTCATCACGATCGGTATCACTACAGAGAGTGACGTCCCCTCCTCCGCGGAGCTCGCGACCCGCAGCCTGCCGCCGAGAGTCTCGACGCGGTCCTTGAGCCCGATGAGCCCCGACCCCTTGCCGTAGTCGGCTCCTCCGCACCCGTCGTCGCGGATCGAGAGCCGGACGGACGCTCCGGCCATGCCCAGGGTGACGTACACCACGGAGGCGTCCGCGTGCTTCGCCACGTTGGTCAGCGCTTCCGCGGCCGTGTAATAGAGGGCCACCTCGACGTGCTCCGGCAGAGGGGGGACGGGTTCCAGCTCGAGTTCGACGGGAAGGGCGGAGCGGCGGGCGAGCGCCTTCAGCGCGGGTACGAGCCCGCCCTTCGAGAGGATCGCCGGGTGGATGCCCCGTGAGAGCTCCTGCAGATCGTTCACGACCCCGGTCAGCCCGTCGACCGCCCGGGACAGCTGTTCCCTGAGCTCGGTCATCGGCGGCGGCACGCCGTCCTCCACAGCGCGTAGTTCCAGCCCGAGCGAGACCAGGCGCTGCTGAGCTCCGTCGTGCAGGTCGCGCTCGATGCGCCGGCGGGTCTCGTCGGCCGCGGCGACGACGCGGGCGCGGGAGGAGGCGAGATCGGCACGGGCCTGGGCGTTGGAGATGGCGGTCGCGACCAGCTCGGTGAAGTCCATTATGCGTTCCTCCACCCCTTCGAACCTCGGCTCCCGGGCGCTGGAGAAGACGAGCATCACACCCCACAGGCATCCGTCGACGATGATGGGAGAACCGACGGTGGAGGTGACTCCCATCTTCCGGACCCATGTCGCGATCTTTCCGCCGCTCTGTTCGTAGCTCCCCTTTCGCGTCAGGCACCCGGTCTTCAGCACGGTGGCCGAGACGCTCACCTCGTTGAGCGGCCACCGCGAGCCGAGGGGCAGCACCTTCTCCGTGCCGTCCTGCCAGCTCCACGAGCCCAGCACCGTCACGTGGCCGGGGTCGTAGCGGTTGATCGCCACGTGATCCGCCTTCATGAGGGAGCCCATCTCGAAGGCGACCGCGTTGAACAGCTCCGCCGAGGAGATGCCCCGCGCCACGAGGGTCGCGACCCGCCGCAACGCCGCCTGCTCCTGCGCGATCCGGTGGATCTCGTCACGGCTCGACGCCAGGACCGTCTCGGTGTTCTCGCGATCATGGGCCGCCCTCAGCAGCGTCTCCAGGGACGGCACCATCCGCTCACGCAGACGCCTCCGTACGGGTTCGGGCACGCCGACGGGCAGGACCAACGTGCCGACCCGGACGCCGTTCTCCACGAGCGGCAGCGCCTCCGCGTGCTCTTCCCCGGGGAGCTCCTCGAGCCGGATCTCCAGGTTCGGTGCCTCCATGGCCCGTGCCAGCAGACGCGAGGCCGGTTGCAGCGCGGCTTTCAGGTCCTTCGTGCGCAACAGGACGTGGGCCAGTTGCGCGGTGAGATCCACTTCGTGCCGGCGGTTCTCCGCCTGGATGTTCAGCGAGCGCACCAGCGCCGCGATCGAGCTGATCGCGAACCCCACGAGAAGGAAGATCGGGATCGGGGTCCACAGCCCGCGCGTCCCGTACGAGAAGCTCCACTCCGGCGGGAGGTTGAAGTAGTTGAAGGCGACGGCGCTGCCCGCCAGGGTCGCCAGTCCCAGGCCCAGCCCCCACTGGATCGAGATCAGCAGAACACCGAGCAGATAGATCCCTCCGAGGAAGTCGCCCGACATCACGCGCTCCAGGAAAAGGGACAGCATGGCTTCCGCCGCGATACACAGAGCGCCGCAGATGATCCCCAACCAGAGGGGCGGCCGCTTTGTGCGCAGCAATAACGACAAAAGCCGTTCGCGCATGGAGACTAAGATACTCGCATGTCAGGAAGGGGTTTGGCGGCTGTTTCCCGACCGCACTCCGCACGTACGGCCGCCCGAACCTCCGAGATGTCATTCTTTTAACCCCGCACGACCATTTGTTTAACAAAAATTCGGAGAGAAGTGCATGGCGAAAGGGCTGGAGCCGTGGGTGCGGACCGGATACGAATAGCGCTGGCGGACGACGACGTGCTTTTCCGCGAGGGAGTCGCGAGCCTCATGTCGCGGTCGGGCCTCGAGGTCGTCGGCCAGGCCGGGGACGCGGCGGAGATCCTCGCCCTCGTCCGGCGGCACCGGCCCCATCTCGTCATTCTCGACATCCGGATGCCCCCGGCCCACTCCAACGAGGGCATCGAGGCGGCGCGGGTGATCCGCGAGGAGTTCCCCGAGGTGGGGATCCTGCTGCTGTCGGCGCACATCGAGGTGGAGGAGGCGATGGAACTGCTCGCCACGGGGCATCGGGTCGGCTACCTGCTCAAGAGCCGGGTGACCGGTGTGGACGACTTCGTGGAGACGCTCGAGCGCATCGTCCAGGGCGGCTCGGTCGTCGACCCGAGTCTCGTGAGGGAACTGATAAGGGCCCACCGCAGGAACGATCCGCTGGCACTCCTCACGACACGCGAGCAGGAGGTGCTGGCCCTGATGGCCGAGGGGCGCTCCAACTCCGGCATAGCGCACAAACTATGGATCACCGAGGGCACGGTCGAGAAGCACGTGCACAGCATCCTGTCCAGGATGCGGATACCGGGGACGGAGGACGACCATCGCCGCGTCCTCGCCGTGCTGACCTTCCTCGACGCCCGCTGAGACCCGCCGGGCCCGCCGGAGGGCACGGGGACGGCGGCGATATCGGGACATGTCTCCGGCCGATGGGCGTTCCGGGGCGGCGCGCGATAATCGGGACATGCTTCCAGCCCAGCGGGCGTCCTAGATGCCGGCCGAATCCTCGCAGACCCTGCAGCGCGGCCTGCGGCTGCTGCGCCTGCTCGCCGACGGGCGGCGGGGCCGCACCCCCACGGAGCTGGCGGCGGAGCTGGAGCTGAGCCGCCCCGCGGTGTACCGGCTGCTCACCACCCTCCAGAGCGAGGGCTTCGTCCGCCGGGACGGCGACGGGCGGGTCCACCTGGGCTTCGGGGTCCTCGTCCTGGCCCGGGCCGTGCAGCCGCTGCTGCGGGAGGGCGCCCTGCCCACCCTGCGCAGGCTGGCGGAGGAGGTGGGGGCGACCGCGCACCTGACGGTGGCCGAGGGCGACGACGGCCTGGCCGTGGCGGTGGTCGAACCCTCCTGGACGAACATGCACGTCGCCTACCGCGAGGGCTCCCGCCACCCGCTGGAACGGGGCGCCGCCGGACTGGCCATCCTCGCCCTGCGCGCGGGCCGTACCGGCTATCTGGTCTCCGAGGGCCAGCTCCAGGAGGGGGCCAGAGGCGTCGCCGCCCCCGTACCCGGCCTTCCCTGGCTGGAGGCGTCGGTGGGCGTGGTCACCTTCACCGCGCTCGACCCGGACGCCGTGGGCCCCCGGGTCGCCGCGGCCGCGGCGGAGCTGTCCGGCTCGCTGACCTGACGCCTCCTTCAGCGCGAAACACTAAATAACCAGACAAATCCGCCCAAGATCGGCGCAGAACCGGCAAGATGGCAAACTAAAGATCTTCACTCTCCGGCGCCAGAGAAAGAGCACCCCGTGCCCGACGAGCCTTCCCCGCACACTCCCACCCCGATCGACTCCAGCGTGGCCCACTCCGCCCGGATCTGGAACTACTGGCTCGGCGGCAAGGACAACTACGCCGTCGACCGGGAAATCGGCGACCAGTTCGTCGGGATTTTTCCGGACATCGTGGATATTGCCCGCTCGTCCAGGGCGTTCCTCTCCCGCGCCGTCCGGTACATGGCCGGCGAGGGCGGGATCCGCCAGTTCCTCGACATCGGCACCGGGCTGCCCACCGTCGACAACACCCACCAGGTCGCCCAGCAGGTGGCCCCGGACGCGCGCGTCGTCTACGTCGACAACGACCCCATGGTGCTGACGCACGCCCGCGCCCTGCTGACCGGCACCCCCGAGGGCGCGACCGAGTACATCGACTCCGACGTGCGCGACCCCGACGCGATCCTGGAGGCCGCCAGGGCCACCCTGGACCTCGACAGGCCCGTCGGGCTCATGCTGATGAACATCCTGGGTCACCTCACCGACATCGACGAGGGACGGAGGATCACGCGCCGGCTGCTGGCCGCCCTGCCCTCCGGCAGCTACCTGGCGGTCGCCGACGGCACCAACGTGATCCGCGGCGCGGAGTTCGAGAAGGCCATCGCCATCTGGAACGAGGCCGGCTCGGTCCCGTACACCCTCCGCAGCCCCGAACAGATCGCGAGCTACTTCGAGGGCCTGGAACTGGTGGAGCCCGGCGTGGTCTCGTGCCCGCTCTGGCGTCCCGGGCCGTCGATCGTCGGCGGCAACCGCGAGGTGGACGAGTTCTGCGCCGTGGGCCGCAAGCCCTGACCCTCGGCGACCCTCGGCGACCCTCGGGGCGGCACCCCCGCGCCGGGTTCCGGCGAGCCCGCCGGTAGGGTGAACGCTGGTGCGCCGGGAAGTCTGGTCGGCAGTGTCCGACCCGACCCCCGAAGTGGAGCACCCATGAGCGGCACCTCACCCGGCACGCCTCGCCTGTTCAGCCGAGGTTCGTGGGACGAGGCCCGCCGCGTCGCGGACATCCTGCGCGGGGAGACCGTCGGCGGGGCGCTGCTGCTGGCCGGCGCGGTGGCGGCGATGATCTGGGCGAACTCCCCGTGGTCGGGGGCCTACGAGTCGCTGCGCGCGGTCAAGGTCGGCCCCGCGGCCCTGCACCTGGATCTGTCCCTCGCGGCCTGGGCCTCCGACGGGCTGCTGGCGATCTTCTTCTTCGTGGCCGGGCTGGAGCTCAAACGCGAGTTCGTCGCCGGCGACCTGCGCCAGGCACGGCGGGCCGCGGTGCCGATCGCGGCCGCGTTCGGCGGTGTGATCGTCCCGGCCGTGCTGTATCTGCTCGTCACCCTCTCCAGCGGCGCCGGCGGCGCGGCGCGGGGCTGGGCGATCCCGACGGCCACCGACATCGCGTTCGCGCTGGCCGTGCTCGCGGTCATCGGCCGGTACCTGCCCGCGGCGCTGCGCACCTTCCTGCTCACCCTGGCCGTGGTCGACGACCTGCTGGCCATCGTCATCATCGCGGTCTTCTACACCGAGCACCTTTCGTTGCTCCCGCTGCTGGGCACCCTGGTGCCGCTGGCGGTCTTCGCCCTGCTGGTGCAACGCCGGGTGCGCGCCTGGTGGCTGCTGCTGCCGCTGGCCGCCGCGACCTGGGCGCTGATGCACGCCTCGGGCGTGCACGCCACCGTCGCCGGGGTGCTGCTGGCCTTCGCGGTGCCGGTCGTCCGCAGCGAGCGGGCCGGCGGCCCGGACGCCGGGCCGGGCCTGGCCGAGCACTTCGAGCACCGCCTGCGACCGCTCTCGGCCGGGGTGGCCGTGCCGGTGTTCGCGTTCTTCTCCGCCGGGGTGGCCCTGGGCGGGACGAGCGGCCTGGCCACCGCCCTGACCGACCCGATCGCGGTGGGCGTCGTCATCGGGCTCGTGGCCGGCAAGCCTGTCGGGATCATGGCCGCGACCTGGCTGGTGTCCCGCTTCACCCGCGCCGACCTGGACGAGAACCTGGCCTGGGTCGACGTGGGCGGGCTGTCGGTGCTGGCGGGCATCGGGTTCACCGTCTCCCTGCTCATCGGGGAACTGGCCTTCGGGGCCGGCAGCGAGCGCGACGCCCACGTCAAGGTGGCGGTCCTGACGGGCTCCCTGATCGCGGCCCTGGCGGCGGCGCTCGTCCTCCGGCTGCGCAATCGTGTCTACCGGCGCATCCACGAGGCCGAGACCGCCGACCGTGACCACGACGGCATCCCCGACGTCTACCAGGAGCGTCCCTGAGCGCGCTCAGGGGAGCGGTTCCAGGAACTCGAGACGGTCGCCCCGGGGGTCCTCGCTGTCGGTTCCCATATGAAGTGATCATGAAGTGATCCGGGACAGGGCTCCGGCCTGAGGTGGATCAGCTTGCGTGGAACACAGGAATGCTCGTTCGTCTCAACCCATCTGGGATTTCCCGATGGCGGAACGACCGACAGCGTCGGGATCTACCCCTGTGGGGCCATCGGGGCGAAGCCGAGATCGGCCAGCGCGGCCGCGCCGCGGGCGGCGTGGTCGCCGTCGGCGAGCACCAGGGTCCGCGCCGACTGATAGCGGCAGCCGGCGGTGTCGAACGCATCTGCCGTGGCGAGCAACCGCTCCCGGTCATTGTCTAGCAGCGCTTGAGCCCGTTCCACGATGGCAGTGGCGACCGGGTTGCCGGCCACGACGGTCCGAGCCCCGGTCAGGCGGTCGCCGGCATCGGAGCTCCTGGCGAGCACGGCGGTTTCGGCGCGCAGCGCCACGTACCAGTGAAGCCAGATCCAGGTGACCCATTGCCACACCTCGCCGGGCTCAGGCGCCAGTCGCTCCAGCGCCTGCGGCGCCTGCCCACGGTGGAGCAGGAGCATCGCGTCGAAGATCGCCCCGTAGCCGTGGGTATTCCCCGGTGAGGGGTCGAGCTGATTCAGGACCGCGCTCCATTCGCGCCAGGCGTCCTGGTCCTCGCGTAGGCCGTGGATCATCGCCACTGCGGCCGCCGGCGGGCCGAGGACGGATCTGGCGGGGCTGCCGGCCTGCTGCCACGCGTCGAGGAACCGGACGCCGCCGGCGATTATCTCCTCGACGTCGCCCGCCATCGCGTCGGCCACAAGGAGCCAGCTCGTGGCACGATGGCCGACTTCCGCCAGCAGCGGATGATCCGCGAGTTGCCGTGCCCACCGGCGGGCACCCGGCAGGTCGCCAGTGCCGAGGCTGGCCTCGGTGACCTCACCAAGCGCCTCGATCAGCTCGTGGGTACCGGCCGGGGTAGCCGGTGTGGACGAGAGCAGCGTGATCCGGCGCCGGGCCGTGTCGGCGGCGGCGAACGTGTCACCGGCCCAGCTCTGGGCGCAGGTGAGCGTATCGAGCGCGGCGGACTCGGCGAGCGGGTCACCCGTGCGGTGAGCGAGTTCGACCGCTCGTTCGGCGCGTGCGATCGTCATGGGAACCGAGTTGTCGTTCAGGCCCGGTACGGCACCGATCTCGGTGAGCGCCCGCCCGGCCTCGGCCAGCGCCACCGCGTTCAGGGCGGCCGGGTCGTCGCCGGCCAGCTCCCGCGCCTGGGTGATGAGCGCGATCGCCTCTTCCCGTGGCAGCTTCCGGACGAACTTTCCGGAGAACCGGTAGGCGTTGGCGGCGGCGGTCGCCAGGTCACGGGCGGCACCGGCGGTGTCACCGGACCGGCGAGCGGCGTCCGCGGCCGCGCGGTGCAGGCGGTACATGTCATCACCATGCATCCGGCAACCGGCCACGGCCGCGGCATGCCGGAGCATCGACGCGCCGGCGGCGGGATCGTCGGCGAGCGCGGCGGCCTGCTCATAGCGCCCCTGGGACTCGCCGATCAGATGACGGGCGAAGGTCAGTTCCGCCAGATGCCGGGCGAGGCGGTACGCGTCCGTGCGCCGTTCCGGCCGGTCGGCCGCCCACGCCAGGGCGGCGCGCAGATCGTCCGCCACCGCGTCGAACCGGGCCCGCCAGTCCGCTCGTACCACCGCCAGCTCGGCGGCCCTGGTCAGGCACCAGCGAACGTGGCGGGATCGAACGTCGACCAGCTCACCGGCCTCGGCCAGCCGCTCCACCCCGTACTGACGGATGGTCTCCAACGCCCGGTACTCGGTCCCGCCCGGGGACGCCGTCACCATCAGCAGGCTCTGTTCGGCCAGCCGGGCCAGCCCCTCGGCGACAATGCCTTCCTCGGACCCGGCTGCCTCCGCCGCCGCGGCAGCGGTGAACGGTGCCACGAACACCGACACCTGGCGCAGCAGCGCCCGGTCGGCCGGTTCCAGCAAAGCATGGCTCCAGTCCAGAGCCCCCCGCACCGAACGGTGCCGCTCATCGGCACGGGAGCCGCCGGTCAGCATCCGCAGCGGATGGGACAGGGCGGCGTTGATGCCGTCCAGCCCGAGCGTGGAACACCGGGCGGCGGCCAGCTCGATCGCCAGCGCCATCCCATCCAGCCGCTCACAGATCGAGGCGATCTGATCGCGCAGTGCGGGATCCAGCGACCGGCCCACCGCCGCCGCCCGCTCCCTGAACAACGCGACCGCGTCGGACTCACCGTCGACGGACAGCGACAGCGGCGGGACCGGGTACACCCTTTCGAACGGCACCATCAGCCGTGCCTGGCTGGTCGCCAGCACCGTCACGTGAGGGCACGTCGCCAGCAGCCGCTCGAGAAACAGCGCCACCCCGTCCACCACGTGCTCGCAGTTGTCCAGCACCAGCAGCGCATGGCGGTCGGATAGCGCGGCGACCACCGACTCGGTCATGCCACGGCCGGGCTGCTCACCGAGGCCGAGCGCCCCGGCGACCGCGGCCGCGATCATCCCCGGATCGGTGACCGGAACCAGGTCGACGAACCACACCCCGTCGGAGTACTCGCCGGCCGCGTCCGCGGCCACCGCCAACGCCAGCCGGGTCTTGCCCACCCCGCCGGAACCGACCGCGGTCACCTGACGGTGTGCCTTGATCAGCTCGGCCAGCTCGGCCCGCTCGCTCGCCCGGCCGACGAACGAGGTCAGCGCGGCCGGCAGAACCGGTGCCGGGCGAGACGGGCCGACGCCGGCCGGCTCGGACGCGCGGCGGGCGAGCGCCCGCCGGTCCGGGACCTCCAGCTTGCGCAGCAGCGAGGAGACGTGGCTCTCCACGGTACGTACCGAGATGCACAGCCGTGCCGCGATCTCGGCGTTGCTGAGATGGGCTCCGACCAGTTCCAGCACTTCGGCTTCCCGAGGCGAGATGTCCGCCGCTGCAATCACTGTCACATATTGCCGCATCCCCTCCGTGCTCTCATCCGTAGTGGCCACTGTGCGCGATCCGTGCCGTCGATCCGTGGGCGGTTCCGTGGTCACCACGGATGTGGAGCGGGCGGGCCGGGAGAGAGGCTGTGAACACGAACACGGCGGGTCGATGAGGCCCACGACCACAGGAGTGACCATGACCGGCTCTCTCACCCGGGGAATCAAGACCGTGCTGCACCCCGTGTCCGACCTGGCGAAGGCCAAGGCGGTGTACGCGGCCCTGCTCGGCATCCCGCCGCAGACCGACTCGTCCTACTACGTCGGCTTCGAGGTTGAGGGCCAGCACATCGGGCTGGTGCCGGGCGGTGGACCGCAGGGCATGACCTCGCCGGTGGCCTACTGGCACGTGCCGGACATCGAGGCGAAGCTGGCCGAGGTGATCGCCGCGGGGGCCACCGTACAGGAGGCCGCGCACGAGGTCGGCGGCGGCCGTCTGGTGGCCACCGTCATCGACCCCGACGGCAACGTCCTGGGGCTCCTGCAGGACCGTTGAGTGCCTCCTACCCCTGCCATGTCCGCTGCGTAGCGGCCGCCGACAAGACGACGAACCCCCTCGCTCAAAGGATCCGCATGATCTCCTTCGAATCCGTCACCCTTGAGGTTCCCGACCCCACGGCCGCGGACGCCTTCCACAACCGCGTCGACCAGGTCGCGCTCCTGTTGGGAGTGGCGGACGTCAAGGCGGGCAAGCGGTTCCACGTCGACCGCGGCGCCCGCGATCCCATGGGCGACCCAACGAACCACCGCTGGTTTCGCGCCCCCCGCGCCGCACCCAGGCTCGACGCAAGGAGAGCGAACCACCCGGCCGCGAGCTGATGCGCGACGGCAGCCGAGCTGGTTGGTCTGACGCCTCGATCGGACACGCCGCCTGCCCGAGGCTTCACGCTCCGGTGGCACCGCTTCCGAACAAAGGACCACAAGGTCCCTTCCCAAGATCCCGAAAATCAAGATTCTCAAGGAGAAAATCGCCATGGGCAACACCGAAAGCAGCACCTACCAGGGATTCACGGCCGAGGAGCGGGCCGCGATGAAGGACCACGCCCAAGAGCAGAAGAAGGCGGCGCGCCGCAGCTCACGCGCGGACAAGGCGGCACAGGACCAGCGTGACGTACTCGCGAAGATCGCCGAAATGCAGGAATCGGACCGGATCATGGCTGAGCGCGTCCATGCCGTCATCACCGCCAGCGCCCCGGCCCTCGCGCCCAAGCTCTGGTACGGGATGCCCGCCTACGCGCTGGACGGCAAAATCGTCTGCCACTTCCAGAGCGCGGCCAAGTTCAAGACACGCTACGCGACGCTCGGGTTCAGCGACCAGGCGAACCTGGACGACGGCACGATGTGGGCTGCCGGTTTCGCCCTGACCGAGGTGACGGCCGAAGTGGAGGCGCGGATCGGTGCGCTGGTGAGGCAGGCGGTGAGCTGAGGCGCGCCGCAGCGGTGTCCGGTAACCCCGACGCTTGGCTTGTCATCTCACTCACAGGCACACACCTCATCGATACCAGAAGACTCAGTGACAAGCGGATCAGCTGTGCTGAGAACGGATCACCTCATGGATCAGATTCGTGAGACTGGATCAGGTGCGCTGAGAACCGACGACGCCGCGACGACGTTTGACATCTCCCCTCCCCTGACAGATGGTTGTTCGTATAAAGGACGTATGCGTCCGATAAACGGACAGAGCTGGGAGAAGCGGATGCCGTACTACCGGGTCGTGGGGGAGATCCCCCGCAAGCGGCACGTGCAGTTCCGGCGGCCCGACGGCGGGCTGTACGCCGAGGAGCTGATGGGCGAGGAAGGGTTCTCCAGCGACTCCTCGCTGCTCTACCACCGTCACCTCCCCACGGCGATCATCAAGGCCGAGGCCGTCGAGCCCGAGGCGTCGAGAGGGCTTCTCACCCCCAACGTGCCCCTCTCCCCCCGCCACCTGCGCACCCAGGACCTGCCGGACGGGGGCGACCTGGTCACCGGGCGCGGGCTGCTCGCCGGAAACGCCGACGTCCGCATGTCGTACGCCGCGGGCGAGGCCCCCAGCGGGCTCTACCGCAACTCCATGGGCGACGAGTGCGTCTACATCGCGAGCGGGCAGGTCAGGTTCGAGTCGACGTACGGGGCGATCGAGGCCGGGGAGGGCGACTACGTCGTCGTCCCGACCGGGACGATCCACCGGTGGGTGCCGCGGGGCCGCGTCACGGCCTTCACCATCGAGGCGGCGGGCCACATCCGGCCGCCCAAGCGCTACCTGTCCAAGTACGGCCAGTTCCTGGAGCACGCCCCCTACTCCGAGCGCGACCTGCGCACCCCGCAGGAGCCCCTGATCGCCGAGGGCGAGGAGGTGCCGGTCCTGGTCCGCACGCGCGGCGGGCTCACCCGGCTGGTCTACCGCGACCACCCGTTCGACGTGGTCGGCTGGGACGGCTGTCTCTACCCGTACGCGTTCAACATCAACGACTTCGAGCCGATCGTGAAGCGCACCCACGCCCCGCCGCCGGTGCACCAGACCTTCGAGGGTCCCAACTTCGTGATCTGCTCGTTCTGCCCCCGGCCGCTCGACTTCCACCCGGACGCGATCCCGATCCCGTACAACCACCACAACGTCGACTCCGACGAGCTGATGTTCTACGCCGGAGGTGACTACACCGCGCGCAGGGGCTCGGGCATCGACGTCGGCTCGGTCTCGCTGCACCCGGCGGGGTTCACGCACGGCCCGCAGCCGGGCGCCGTCGAGGCCGTCATCGAGGCGGTGCGGCAGGGCCACACGCAGACGAGCGAGCTGGCCGTGATGGTCGACACCTTCCGCCCCCTCGACCTGGGCCCGGCCGGGCTGTCGGTGGAGGACCCCGCGTACGCGTGGACATGGGCCCGTTGACGGACGCGGGCACGATCGCGGGCCCGCCACGGGGTAGGGACAGGACCATGAGCGCACACACGAGCACGGGGACGGGCGCGAAGGTGAACGACGTGGGGACGGCAACGGCGACGCTCTTCCGGGGGCTCGTCGACGACGCCGGGCTGTTCCCGCCGACCGGGCTGCCGATGGCCGAGGCCCTGGAGCGGCACAGGAACGACCGGGCGGGCGACGACCCGGTGCTCGCCCACCGCTTCCTCTGCCCGGCCGGACGCCTGGCGGAGCTTCGCGACCACCTGACCTTCCCGGTCCGGCTCGGCCTGATCCTGGACACCCCCGGCGTACCGTCCCTCGAGTCCCTCGAGTCCCTCGAGAACATCGCCGTCGAGCTCGTCGAGGTGCGCCAGGCGCCGGGCGAGACCCCGGCGACCGTGGCGGAGCGGCTGGCCGGACGGCTGCCCGGCGGTGCCCGGCTGTTCGTGGAGGTCTCCCCCGGCGACCTCGCCTCCCTGCCGCGCGACGCCACGGGCCCCGGCCTGAAGTTCCGCTGCGGCGGGCTGACCGCCGGAGCCTTCCCGAGCGCCGCGGACCTGGGCGCCCTCATCGCGCACTGCGCGAGGCACGGCGTGCCGTTCAAGGCGACCGCGGGGCTGCACAACGCGGTCCGCCACTTCGACCCCGTGCTGGGCGTGGACCGGCACGGCTTCCTCAACCTGGTCCTCGCGGTCTGCGCGGCCGTGGAGGACCGCGATCCGGTGCCGGTGCTGAAGCTGACCGACGTCGGCGAGCTGGTACGGCTGGCGCAGGCCGTGCCCGGCGACACCGCGGCGCGCGCCAGGGAGCTGCTGGTGTCGTACGGGTCGTGCGACACGCACACCCCGATCGAGGACCTGGCGGCCCTGTGCCTGATCACCCGGCGCCCGCCCGCGCCCGCGGGCGCGGCGTCCCCCGAAGGAACACCCGGCGACGGAACGACCGCCGGAACGGCGGCCACCGGCGCAGCAGAGGAGAGTGCGTGATGTCTTGGGGCCTGGAGAACCTGCCCTACGGAGTCTTCTCCCGCCACGAGGGGGAGACCCCTCGCGTCGGCGTCCGCTACGGCGACCACGTGGTCGACCTGGCCGGGGCCCTGCACGACGAGGTGTTCGCCACCGGCTCGCTCAACGCCTTCATGTCCAGGGGCCCGGCCGCGTGGCGCGACACCCGGGCCCTGATCCAGAACAAGCTGAGCACCGACCAGGCGGTGATGGGGCCGCACCTCGTCCCGCTCGACCAGGTCACCCTGCACCTGCCGGTCGAGGTGGCCGACTACGTCGACTTCTACTGCTCGCTGGAGCACGCCTCCAACCTGGGCCGGATGTTCCGCCCCGACGAGGAGCCGCTCAAGCCGAACTGGCGGCACCTGCCGGTCGGCTACCACGGCAGGGCCGGGACGGTCGTCGCGTCCGGCACCCCGGTCACCCGGCCGTGCGGGCAGCGCGGCGCGGGGGTCTTCGGCCCGTCCGCCAAGCTGGACATCGAGGCGGAGCTGGGATTCGTCGTCGGCGCGCCCACGGCCCTCGGCGACCGGGCCGGGCGGTTCGAGGACCACGTGTTCGGCGTGACCCTGGTCAACGACTGGAGCGCCCGCGACATCCAGGCCTGGGAGTACGTCCCGCTGGGCCCGTTCCTCGGCAAGTCCTTCGCCACCTCGGTGTCGCCGTGGATCACCCCGCTCGCGGCCCTGTCGGAGGCGCGGACCGAGGGCAGGCCGCAGGACCCGGAGCCGCTCGGCTACCTGCGCCGCGAGGAGCCGTGGGGGCTCGACCTGCGGCTGGAGGTCTCGGTGAACGGCGAGGTCGTCTCCCGCCCCCCGTACCGGGACATGTACTGGACCCCCGACCAGATGCTCGCCCACATGACCGTCAACGGCGCCGCCCTGCGCACCGGCGACCTCTACGCCAGCGGCACGGTCTCCGGCTCCGGGCCCGGCGAGCGCGGCTCGCTGATCGAACTGACCTGGAACGGCACCGAGCCGCTGAAGCTGCCCGACGGCTCGGCCAGGACCTTCCTGGAGGACGGGGACACCGTCACGATCACCGCGACCGCCCCCGGACCCGGGGGAACCGTGATCACCCTGGGAGAGGTGTCGGGAACGATCGAGCCCGCACGGTAGCCCCGGGGCCGGACGGCAGAGCCGGGCCTGTCGGCGATCCGGTGAAGGACATACGGTGGGAAAGGAACCTCCCAGACGTCCGGCGCGTTGTACAGGCAGGAGGGCCGGAGCATGGAGTACTGGGTCATCTGGTTGATCTTGGCGGTGGCACTGGGAGTCGCCGAGATATTCACCCTGACCACCGCTCTCGGCCTGCTCGGGGGCGCCGCCCTCATCACCTCCGTCGCCGCCGGGCTGGGGCTGCCCGTCCCGCTCCAGCTCGTGGTGTTCATCGCCTCCCTGGCCGCCGGGGTGGTCGTGGTCCGGCCCATCGCCAAGCGCCAGCTCACCATGCGGCAGCCCCGGAGCCAGCGGTTCGGGATCCAGGCGCTCGTGGGCAAGCCCGCCTACGTCCTGCGCGAGGTGACCGGCATGGACGGCCGGGTGCGGATCGGCGGCGAGGAGTGGTCCGCCAGGGCCTACGACGAGACCCTGGTGATACCCGCCGGGGCGACCGTCGACGTCATCGAGATCGAGGGCGCGACCGCGCTCGTGTATCCACGGGAGTGACACCATGGACGCTCTGCTCATAGCCGGACTGCTCATCGTCCTGTTGGCGGTGTTCACCGTGATCCGCTCGGTGCGCATCGTCCCCCAGGCCCGGGCCCGCAACGTCGAACGGCTGGGCCGCTACCACAGCACGCTGAAGCCCGGCCTGAACTTCGTGATCCCGTACATCGACCGCGTCTATCCGATGATCGACCTGCGCGAGCAGGTCGTCTCCTTCAAGCCCCAGCCGGTGATCACCGAGGACAACCTGGTCGTCGAGATCGACACGGTCCTGTACTTCCAGGTCACCGACCCCCGGGCCGCGGCGTACGAGATCGCCAACTACATCCAGGCCGTGGAGCAGCTCACGGTCACCACGCTGCGCAACGTCGTCGGCTCGCTCGACCTGGAGATGACGCTGACCTCGCGCGACACGATCAACAGCCAGCTGCGCGGGGTGCTGGACGAGGCGACCGGCAAGTGGGGCATCCGGGTCAACCGGGTGGAGATCAAGGCCATCGACCCGCCCAAGAGCATCAAGGAGGCGATGGAGAAGCAGATGCGCGCCGAGCGGGACAAGCGCGCCGCGATCCTCAACGCCGAGGGCCAGCGGCAGTCGCAGATCCTCACCGCCGAGGGCGACAAGCAGAGCGCGATCCTGCGGGCCGAGGGTGACCGGAGCGCCGCGATCCTCAAGGCCGAGGGCCAGTCCCAGGCCATCGACGAGGTCTTCCAGGCCGTGCACCGCAACGACCCCGACCCCAAGCTGCTGGCGTACCAGTACCTGCAGGTGCTGCCCGAGCTGGCCAAGGGCCCGAACAACACGTTCTGGGTGATCCCCAGCGAGGTCACCTCCGCGATCCAGGGCGTCTCCAAGGCGTTCACCGAGGCGCTGCCGCAGTCGTCGGCCGTCCGCGAGACCCCCAGGGTCAACGAGGCGGCGGCCGAGGAGCGGAAGCAGGCCGAGCAGGCCGCCGCCGACGCGGTCGCCGAGGCAGCCGAGGCGGACAGCCTCGGCGGCGGCCCCCGCCAGCTCAACGCGGCCCCCGCGCACCTGCCCGGCGACGACCTCCTGGGAACGGGGACCGGGGCGGGAACGGCGGTGGGAGCGCGGGAGGAGCACCACCGGAACGGCGCCTGACCTTTCCGGCCCTCCCCGCATTCTCGATCTCCCTCGGCCCTTCCGCCCTGCGTGTCCGGGCGGGAGGGCCGACGTCGTGCCGGGAACCGGCGGCGAGGACCGCCCCCTGGTCGGTTTGCGGTCAAATGTCTGGGTAACCCTCTAGGTCTCGGGGACCGGGCGTGAAGCAACGCTGTGGGTGGGGTTAAGAAAACCGCGATGGACATCCCCGAAGGCGACCGGGCACAGTGCGTAGGGTCGGAGCTGAGGGGGAATCCGCTATGAAAGCGCTGGTCAAGGAGAGGGCCGAACCCGGCCTGTGGCTGACCGACGTGCCCGAACCGTCCGTCGGCCCCGGTGAGGTGCTGATCAGGGTGCTGCGCACCGGGATCTGCGGCACGGACCTGCACATCCGGAGTTTCGACGCGTGGGCCCGGCAGACGCTGCGGACGCCGCTCGTCGTCGGTCACGAGTTCTGCGGCGAGGTCGTCGAGGTGGCGCCGGGCGTGGAGGACATCGCCCCCGGCGACCTGGTCAGCGGCGAGGGGCACCTGGTCTGCGGCAAGTGCCGCAACTGCATGGCCGGACGGCGGCACCTGTGCCGCGCCACGATCGGGCTGGGGGTGAACCGCGACGGCGCCTTCGCCGAGTACGTGACGCTCCCGGCCTCCAACGTCTGGGTGCACCGGGTCCCGGTCGACCTCGACGTGGCCGCGATCTTCGACCCGTTCGGCAACGCGGTGCACACCGCCCTGACGTTCCCGATGGTCGGCGAGGACGTGCTGATCTCCGGCGCCGGCCCGATCGGGCTGATGGCCGCCGCGGTGGCCACCCACGTGGGCGCCCGCAACGTGGTCGTCACCGACGTCAGCCCGGAGCGGCTGGAGCTGGCCCGCAAGCTCGGGGTCACCCTGGCGCTGAACGTCGCCGAGACATCCGTCCAGGAGGGCATGGACGGGCTGGGCATGCGCGAGGGCTTCGACGTGGGCCTGGAGATGTCCGGGAACCCGAAGGCGCTCCGCGACATGATCGCCTCCATGTCGCACGGCGGGAAGATCGCCATGCTCGGCCTGCCCGCCGAGGAGTTCGCCGTCGACTTCGCGACGATCGTTACCTCGATGATCACGCTCAAGGGGATCTACGGCCGGGAGATGTACGAGACGTGGTACGCCATGTCCGTGCTCCTGGAGAAGGGCCTCGACCTCTCCCCCGTGATCACCGACCGCTTCTCCTACCGCGACTTCGACGCGGCCTTCGACACCGCCGCCGGAGGCAGGACCGGCAAGGTCATCCTGGACTGGACGGCCTGATGTTCGGTTCCCGCCGCGACTCCGGCAAGATCACCCCGGATTGGACCGCCTGATGTTCGACAATCTCCGCGACGACTTCCGTACGACCCTGAACGAGATCGCCGAGGCCGGGCTGCTCAAGCCCGAGCGGGTCATCACCACCCCGCAGCGCGCCGGGATCGCGGTCGCGGGCGGTGGCGAGGTGCTCAACTTCTGCGCCAACAACTACCTCGGCCTGGCCGACCACCCCGAGGTGGTCGCCGCCGCCCAGGAGGCCCTCGACCGCTGGGGCTTCGGCATGGCGTCGGTCCGCTTCATCTGCGGCACCCAGGAGGTGCACAAGGAGCTGGAGGCGCGGCTGTCGGACTTCCTCGGCCAGGAGGACACCGTCCTGTACAGCTCGTGCTTCGACGCCAACGGCGGCGTGTTCGAGACGCTGCTCGACGACCGCGACGCGGTGATCTCCGACGCCCTCAACCACGCGAGCGTCATCGACGGCATCCGCCTGTCCAAGGCCCGGCGCCTGCGCTACGCCAACCGTGACCTGGCCGAGCTGGAGGCGCGGCTCAAGGAGTCCGCCGACGCCCGGCGCAGGCTGATCGTCACCGACGGCGTCTTCTCCATGGACGGCTACGTCGCGCCGCTGGAGGAGATCTGCGACCTGGCGGAGCGGTACGGGGCCATGGTGATGGTCGACGACTCGCACGCCGTCGGCTTCGTCGGCGAGCACGGCGGGGGCACCCCCGAGCTGCACGGCGTGCGGGACCGGGTCGACATCCTCACCGGCACGCTCGGCAAGGCGCTCGGCGGGGCCAGCGGCGGCTACGTGGCGGCACGCAAGGAGATCTGCGAGCTGCTCCGCCAGCGCTCGCGCCCCTACCTGTTCTCCAACTCGCTCGCCCCGGTGATCGCCGCCGCGTCGCTGCGCGTCCTCGACCTGATCAGCGGCTCGGACGAGGCCCGGACGAGACTGCGCGCCAACACCGAGCGATTCCGCACCGGCATGACCGAGGCCGGGTTCGACATCCTGCCCGGCGACCACCCCATCGTCCCGGTGATGATCGGCGACGCCGCCGAGGCCGCCGCGATGGCCGAACGCCTGCTGGAGCTGGGCGTCTACGTGATCGGTTTCTCCTACCCCGTGGTCCCGCACGGCCAGGCCCGCATCCGGGTCCAGCTGTCCGCGGCCCACTCGGCCGAGGACGTCGACCGCGCCCTGGAGGCCTTCGTCGCCGCCCGCGGCTGAACAGCGGCCGGCCCTACGCGATAACCACCAAAAGGGCTTTTGTCGTAGTTAACGGGCGACCTCGGCGAGAATACAGAGGTGATAGACACGCGGCGGCTCAGAACCCTGCGTGCGGTGGCCGACCACCGCACGGTCACCGCGGCCGCCGCCGCGCTGCACCTGACCCCCTCCGCGGTCTCCCAGCAGCTCGTCGCCCTGGAACACGAGGTGGGCCACCGCCTGCTCGACCGCGACGGCCGGGGCGTGCGGCTCACCGCCGTCGGGCGCATCCTCCTCGACCACGCCAACGAGATCCTCGCCCAGCTGGAGCGGGCCGGGGCCGACATCGCCGCCTACACGGCCGGTACGGCGGGCGAGGTGAAGGTGGCCTCCTTCGCCACCGCGATCGGGCTGGTCGTGGCCCCCGCCGTCGGCGTCCTGCGGGACAAGGAGCCCGGCATCCGGGTGCGCGTCCTGGACGCCGAGGGCGACCAGAGCCTCACCATGGTCCTGGACGGCGCGGTGGACGCGGCCGTGGCCGTGGAGTACCGCGGGGCCCCGGCCGAGGACGACCGGCGGCTGTCGCGCATCCCGCTCTACTCCGAGCCGTTCGACCTGGTGCTTCCCCGAGGCCATCGCCTCTCCGGGAGCGAGGTGACGGTCGCGGACCTGTCGGGCGAGACCTGGATCGGCCCCTACCCGGGCAACCCCTGCCACGACGTGATCGCGCTGGCCTGCGAGCACGCGGGCTTCACCCCCGAGTTCGCCCACTCCTCCGACGACTTCAGCGCGGTGGTCGCGCTGGCCGCCGCCGGAGCGGGGGTGGCGATGGTACCCCGCCTGGCCCTGCGCGGCACCGACCCGTCCGGCGTGGTGATCCGCCCGGTGCCCGGCCCCGAACGCCGCGTCTTCACCGCCGTACGCCGGGGCGCCGAGCGGCATCCCCTGCTCATCCCACTGCTGAACGCTCTCCAGGACGCCGCGACGACACTGCGCAGGACCCCGTCCCTGTGACGACCCCCGTGACACGGACGCTCGTCGCGGCCGAGGACGTCTTCGGTACGTATGAGGCACCGAGATACCCGTCGTCCACGCCTTCGAGTTCCGGGGGCGACGAGGGCTCCTCGCCGTCGCCCGTCCACGCTCCCGCCAGAACAGGCCACCGGTGCCGGCTACGGTGCCAATGACGGCCCATCGCCCCCACCACGAGGGCGACCGCGGCGATCATCCCGGCGATCACTGACTGAAACACCAGGTACATATCACCCACTCCGTCCTAAAGATTCCTTATGGGACTTTTCGTGAAACGGGGGACTCATGGATGCGTTACGAATTACGTAATTTTTGGAAAGCGCTTGACCTGGCCGTACTCGCCCTCCGGAACGAATCCTCCCGTCCCTCCCGCCCCGTACGACCCAGGTGGACGCGCCGGGAGAGCGGGCGCCTTTCGGATGGCGCTACGAGGACGCCTCCGGCCGGAGTCTCCTGTCCGGAACGGACGTCGTACACGTCACCGCCGAGGGCGACACCGACGAGATAGTGATCTTCGCCGATTCCCCGGACCGATCTCCGGTTCGCTCCGTGCCGGACGCGCTCCGGCGTACCGCGAGGACACCGCGTCAGGCCCGTCTCCGCAAAGTTACGTTCGGTCCGTACGAGGCATCGTGGCACCCGTCGTTCCCATGCGGAGAGACTCGCGAGCAGTTTCCGGCACCGGGACAGGAGACCCGGTCCAGCCGGGTTCTCGACAACGGCCTTGCTGCCGAGGCACCGCACGATCAGGATCGCCGCTCACACGACGGCCTCCGTCCCGCTGCGGATCAGGACCGGGGTGCCGCGGTGAGCTTCGCGACGTCGGAGGTGTAGACGGTCATCCAGTGTGGACGCAGCCGGTAGTAGACCACCTCGTCGTCCCAGTCGAAGGAGTCGTCGCCGTAGAAGCCCTTGAGATACGCGAGCAGGTCCGGCCAGTCCGCGGCAGGCTCACCGTCCCGGGGGTTGAGGATCTCCACCGTGCCGTGCGTGAACACGCCCAGGTCCTCGCCACGCATGTGCGCGGCGCTGACGGCGGGCCTGACGGCGAGGTGGCGGGCCTTGGCGGCGTTGCGCGCCGTGCCGAAGTGCCACTTTCCGTGCAGGAAGTGCCCGTCCACACCGCTGATCCGCGGCTCGCCCTTCGCCGTCACGGTGGACAGCGCGAGGGTGCACATGCCGGTGAGGACCTGGGCGAGCTGCTCCGCGGTCAGGGTGTGCTCGTCGTTGATGATCGAGCGGAGGTGCGAACTGGAACGGGAGAGGGAGGCGTCGAGGAGGGCCTGAAGCTCTTTGAGCTCTTCTGGCGTTTCGCGCATTGAAGTCCTTGTCCATCCGTAGAGGCCGGTCCACGGCCGCCGTCGACGCCGACCGGTCGAACCATGCTCGCCCGAAAACCCGACACCTCGTGTCATGTTTCCTCGCCCGTCTCGCGGACCGTGGCGGACCGCCGCGAGTCCGGGGAGGTGATGCCCACCGCTCCCACTCGCTGCTGCCGGTGCCTGCCGTGACCTGGGACCGGCCCGTGATCGACCTTCTGCGTGGAAAGGCCCTCCTGACCGGCGGCACGCCGAGGTTCGGGCGGCTCGCCGATCAGGAGGGCGGGGCCGTGACCGTCACGGTGAGGGTGTGGGCTGACGGTCACGAGGGAGATCAGTCCTTCGGGCGCTCGCCGAGCTCGTCGGTGAAGCCCACGTCGGCCAGTGCCACGCGCAGTAGCGGCACGCCCTTCTCCACCACGTCGTACTCGAGCAGTTCGGCCGTCCGCGGGTCGATGATCAGACGGAAGGTGAACGCGTCGGCCGTGGACGAGGAAAGGGCGACCCCTGTACGCCCCAGCACGTCCTTCGCCTCACCCTGCGAGGTGATGCCCGGCTGGTCGGCGAGCACCTTGAACAGGGCGGACCGGGTGCCCGGCGTGATCGGCGCGGTCATCAGGTCCACGCCCGTCTGCCACAGGTAAACGGCCTTGCCGGAGCCCGCGGAGTCGGGGCTGCGCTTCCAGAGGTCGTCCAGGTGGCGCTTGAGCCCGTCCTTGCCGGTGGGCAGTTCGGTGACGTTCCGCAGGGTCAGGCTCGGGTTGTCGATCGACAGGATCGGCTCGAAGTCGTCGTCGGCGCTCCGGGGCTTGTCGTCCGCCAGTTCGGGCGACCCCGCCGCCTTCCAGGCGGCCTCGTCCTGCGGGGAGCCGAACGTGACCGCCACGTCCTGGTTGCTCACCCTCCGGCCGGTCTCGCCCGCCTTCATGGCGCGCCAGGTCTCGCGGGTGTTGGCCAGGTAGGCCGCGTACGGCAACTCGGCGGGCTCCGCCTTGATCTCGGCCGTGTGCTCGCCGGGGACGTCGTACACCTTCTGTATGGTGCGCTCGTTGACGTACCAGTAGCGGCCGGAGTCCGCCGGTTCCCGCCGCGCGGTCGAGGCCGCGGCCAGCAGGAACGTGCGCGCGTCCGCCACGCGTCCGGGCGCCCCCCGCGTCGTGGAGGCCACCACGGCACCGCCCGGCTCCGGACCGGCGCCGCCACCGGTCGTGACGACGACGGCCGCGGCCGCGAGCCCGGCGGCCAGCGTGCCGGCCATGAGGAGGTACGGCCGCCGCGAGCGCGGCCGGGCCGGGCGGGCGGGCCGGGCCGGTTCGGTGTACGGGGTGGCGAAGGCGCGGGCCAGGTCGTCCGCCCGGCGGCGCCGGTAGCCGTCTTCGGTCAGCTCGTCCAGCTCGCTGGGCCTGAGCCGGGCGAACGTGCGATCGTCCATGAAAGGGGCTCCAAAGGGGTGCGGATCAGGATTCGAGACTGCGAACGCGGCGTGGGCCGCCGGCGTGCATCGCCTGGGCCAGGCGCTTGCGCGCCCGGTGCAACCGGACGTTGTACGTGCGGACCGAACACCCCATGACGGTCGCGGCCTGCTCCGGCGGCAGGCCGTACCAGGTGGCGAACACCATCGCCTCCACGTCCTGCTCGGGCAGGGCCGACAGCGCGGCCAGGGCGCTCTCCCTGTCGACGACGTGCTCGGCCACGTCCCACGCCACGTGGTCGCGTGAGGTGGTGAGGGCGGCTATCCGGTCGGCCAGGGCCTGGCGGCGGGTGCGCGAGTCGCGCTGCTTGGCCAGCAGGTTGCGGGCGACACCGAGCAGCCAGGGCAGCGGCGGCTCGGGCAGTTCCGCGAGCCGTCTCCACGCCACGAGGAACGTCTCACTGCAGACGTCCTCGGCCGCGTCACGCTCGGCTCGCAGCAGGGCGTAGCCGAGCACGCTGCGGTAGTGCCGGTCGTACAGGTCGGTGAATCGTTCTTCGGGATCGTCCACACCAAGTAGTCCCTCCGGACACGTCCGGATTACCACGTCCCGTCGATTCGTCCCTCATGCTCGGCCGAACTCCACCACGTCAGCCCTTGTCACACAACGATGGTCATGTCTCACGGCAAATCCCCAAGGAAGAAGCCCTCCGGCCCACCCCCGATAACCGATGAGGAGTTGGCCTATAATAAACGTCCTCATCATTGATGGAGATGATCATGGACAAGCCGGTAGAGATGTTCGATCGTGACTACGAGTGGTCGGAACTGTCGCGCTTCGTCCGTTATTCGGGACCGGAGGCCACGCTTGGCGTGGTGTCCGGACGCCGCCGCCAGGGTAAGACCTTCCTACTGGACGCGGTCTGCCGGGCCACGGGAGGGTTTTACTTCGCCGCGACCGAGGCGACCGAGACCGAGTCTCTCCAGCAGTTCGGCACGGCGCTCGCCCGCCATCTCGGAGAGCCGGTCCCCCGCAGGTTCGCGAACTGGGACGAGGCCATCGAATTCCTCATGACCATCGCCGTCGCCGGGCCGACCCCCGTGGTCATCGATGAGTTTCCCTATCTGGTCAGGGCTTCTTCACACCTTCCCTCCCTGATCCAACGGGCTCTCGGCCCTCAGGGGCAGCGCCACGGCAGCGCGGTACGGCTCCTGCTGTGCGGGTCGGCCCTGTCCTTCATGGGCTCGCTCCTCGCGGGAACCGCGCCGCTCCGTGGTCGGGCGAGCCTGGAGCTGGTGGTTCCCACCCTCGACTACCGGCTGGCCAGGGATTTCTGGGGCATCACCGATCCGGCCCTGGCGTTGCTGGTCAACGCCGTCGTCGGCGGCACCCCCGCCTACCGGCGCGAGTTCACCCTCGGCGACGTCCCTGACGACATCGAGGACTTCGGGCCGTGGGTGACGCGCAACGTGCTCAACCCGGGTCGTCCCCTGTTCCGTGAGGCCCGGTTCCTCCTCGCCGAGGAGCCAGAGCTGCGGGACGTCGCCCTGTACCACGGTGTCCTGTCGGCGATCGCGAACGGCAACCATACTCGCGGCGGCATCGCCGGATTCCTCGGCCGCAAATCCACCGACCTGAGCCATTCCCTGACGCTCCTGGAAGACGTCGGCATGATCACCCGGGATCCGGACGCCTTCCATGGCAAACGTTCCACCTACCGCATCACCGAGCCCATTCTCAGCTTCTACCACGCGATCATGCGGCCGGAATGGACCGACCTGGAGCGTCCCGGTTATGCCGGACAGGTCTGGGATCGTTCGCAGACGGCGTTTCGCAGCAAGGTCCTCGGCCCGCACTTCGAACACCTGGCCCGCACCTGGACGCGCTGGTACGCCGATGCCGAAACTCTCGGCGGTCTACGCACCCGTGTCGCCTCCGGTGTCCTGCCCGACCCGGCGGCCAGGAACAGCCACGAGATCGACGTCGTCGTCTTCGGCCGTGACGGCGACGGCAGAGAGGTCATCCTCGCGATCGGCGAGGCGAAGTACGGCGACGTCGTCGGTCGTGGTCATCTTGAGCGCCTTGAGCGCCTCCGGGAACTTCTCATCCGTCGCGACGACCGCGCCACCCCTGGCACCCGGCTTCTGCTGTTCGGCGCCGCCGGCTTCATGCCCCAACTGCGGGAAACCGCGCAGGACCGCGTGGACGTGCAACTCGTCGATCTGGCCCGTCTCTACGAGGGGTCCTGAACGACCGGTGCCCTGTCCCCGCGCCGCGGTGCCGGAGGACAGGGCACCGGATTGCTTACGTCAGACGGTGAAGTCGCGCAGCAGGCCCGTGTACCTCTTGGGCCCCGGAGGGGCGAACTCGCCCCGGGTGCTCGTCCGCAGGCCGAGGCGGACCAGCGACTCGACGAGCTTGGTCGCCACCGCCACGCCGTCGATCACGGGGACGCCGACGGCCCGGGAGACGTCCGCGCAGAACGAGGCCATGCCCGCGCAGCCGAGCACGATCGAGTCGCATCCGTCCCGCTCCACGGCCTCGGCGCAGAGGGCGGCCACCACCTTCCGCGCGTCCGAGGAGGGGTCGTCCAGCTCCAGTACGGGGATGTCGCAGGCGTGCACCCCCCGGCACGCGCCCGCGAAACCGTACCGGGCGGCGAGGTCCCACGCCCTGCCCGTGGTCCTGGCGAGGGTCGTCACGACGCTGAAGCTCCGGCCGACCAGGGTGGCGGCGTGCATGGCCGCCTCGGCGATCCCGACCACCGGCCCCGAGGCCAGCTCGCGGGCGGCGTCGAGGCCGGGGTCTCCGAAGCAGGCGATGACGTACCCGTCCGCCCCCGCCGCCTCGCCCGCCGCGATCTCCGCCAGCAGGCCCGGCACGGCCAGGGCCTCGTCGTAGTGGCTCTCGATCGACTCGGGGCCCATCGCCGGGTTGACGGCCGTGACGACGGTGGACGGCGCCGCGACCGCCCGGGCGCACCGGCCGATGGTCTCGGTCATGGCCCGGGCGGTGTTGGGGTTGATCACCCGGATGCCGATGCGGGTCATCAACCGGCCAGGGTCGTGCCGTCCGACACCCGCTCGGCGTCGCGGTCGAGTCCGCCGATCCTCGGCGACATCCGCTCCAGCACGGTGAACGCCGCGAACCCGAGCCCGCAGCCGACGAACCAGCTGTAGTCGGCGATCCAGGTCACGTCGGCCGTGGTCAGCTCCAGGTCCAGCAGCATCTTCGGCACGAGCACCGACGCGATCGCGGGGACCCCGCTGAGCACCGTCGCCCAGACCGCGTTGGGGTTGTAGCCGCTCCGGAAGAAGTAGCGGCCGGTCGGTTCGAGCGTGAACAGGTCGTCCACCCACACCCGCTGGCGGCTCACGATGTAGTAGCCGGAGATCAGGATCCCGAACAGCGGCCCGATCAGGGCGCCGAGGATGCCCAGCGTGTAGTGGATGGCGTCCGGGTTGCTGTACCAGTTCCACGGCGTGAGCAGCACGGAGCCGACCGCCGCGATCATGCCGCCGGTCCGCCAGCTGATCTTCTGCGGGTTCACGTTGGAGAAGTCGAACGCCGGGGAGATGAAGTTCGCGACGATGTTGATGCCGATGGTCGCGATGACGAAGGTGAGCCCGCCCAGCAGGATCGCGAACGGCGTGTCGATGCGCTCGACCGTGTGGATGGGGTCGGTGATGAGCTCGCCGAACACGGGCACGGTCGCCGACGCGGTGATCACCGTGAGCAGCGAGAAGAACAGGAAGTTGACCGGCAGCCCGAGCAGGTTGCCCTTCTTCACCGCCGCGAACGACCTCCCGTACCGGGAGAAGTCGCCGAAGTTCAGCATCGGCCCGGAGAAGTACGAGACGACGAGGGCGATCGCGCTGAGCATGACCGGGATGGACGCGCCGAAGTCGAGGTTCTCGCCCTGGGAGAGGTCGAGGCTGATGTTCTCCCAGCCCGCCTGGCCGACCAGGTAGACGGCGAGCACGACCATGACGACGTACACGGCGGGACCGGCCCAGTCGATGAACCGCCTGATCGCCTCCATGCCCTTCCAGAACACGGCCGCCTGAGCCACCCAGAGGATGGCGTAGCAGATGTAGCCGAGCGCGGACAGGCCGAGGAAGCCGCCCTCGTTCAGCGACGCCGACGCGGGCCAGAACTTGAGGAAGATGATGATGAGCGACTGGGAGGCGAGGTAGGTCTGCACCCCGTACCAGGCGATCGCGATGAGCCCGCGGATGATGGCGGGGATGTTCGCGCCGCGCACCCCGAAGATCGCCCGGTTGATGACCGGGTACGGCACCCCGGTGACCTGGCTGGGCTTGGCGACCAGGTTGCAGAACACGTTCACGATCACGATGCCCGCGAGCAGGGCGAACAGGACCTGCCAGCTCGCCAGCCCGAGGGCGAACAGGCTGCCCGCGGTGACGTAGCCGCCGACGCTGTGCACGTCGGACATCCAGAAGGCGAAGATGTTGTACGAGGACCACCTCTGCTCGCGGAGCGGGGCCAGGTCCTCGTTCGCGAGCCGGGGATCGTAGCCGGGCTTGACGAGACCGGCGCCGACGGGCATGCCTGCCGCCTCGACGACGTCGTGTAGTTTCGGCTGGGACGGTGCGCTGTGTTCGGTCATTGTCGGCTTCCGTGGGGGGTACGGCGCGGGAACCGGTGTCCCGCGTGCGGGCGCGCCGAGGCGGAAGGTGCCCGGGATCGGCTCGGGGGCCCGGCGCGAGGAATCGGCTTCGGAGGATCGGCGAGAATGGCGTGTCGGCGCAGCCGTGGCGACCGTTCGGGACTGCTCGACGGGCTGTGCGACGGGCCGCGGCATGGGCTGCGGCCGGGGTCGTCGCAGGGGCTGTGGCGTGGGCTGTTAAGTGGTCACTTAACAGCTGCCGTCAATGTATGCCTTGACACCCGAGTCCTAATTTCACCCGCGTAAAGGCCTTGTGACAATTGGTGTGGAGGCCGTGACAGGCATGACCCCGGAACCCGGCACGGAGATCGAGGCGATCACGAACGAGCACCTCGGCCGGAGGCTTCGCGAGCTGCGGCTCCGGTCGGGGATGTCGCTGCGCGCCCTGGCGCGCGAGCTCGGCATCTCGGCCAGCGCGGTCTCCCAGATCGAGCTCGGCACGATGCGGCCGTCCGTCAGCAGGCTCATCGCCTTCGTGGCCGCGATCGGCGTGCCGCTCGCGGCCGTGTTCGACACCGCCGAACCGCCCGGCGCCGGCCCGGCGGAGCAGGACACACCCGCAGGGCGGTTCGCCATCCGGCGCTCGTGGGAGGTCGCCCCCATTCAGCTCAGCGGCGGCGTCACCTTCCGCAGGCTCTCGCCCACGCCGTCACCCGACGTCGAGTTCTTCGAGTCGACCTATCCGCCGGGCTCGACCTCCAACGCCCACGGCCACTTCCTCAAACACGAGGGCTACGAGGTCGGGACGGTGACCCGGGGCGAGCTGACCGTCGACTTCGAGTCGGAGGTCGTCACCCTCGCCGAGGGCGACTCCATCACCTTCCCGTGCAGCCGCCCCCACATCATCGGCAACCGCTCGGAGACCGTCACCGCCGTCGCGACCTGGCTCATCGTTCACCACTGAGTTCGCCGCCGAATTCACCACCGGGTTCACCGCCGGCCGTCGGAGACTCCTTACGGCGGTAGGAGAGGACCACGCCCGTCGTGTAGATGCCCACCCCCAGCAGGACCATGAACACGATCGTGGGCCACTGCAGCCACGGCGGCAGGTAGAGGGCGAGGAACCACGCGCGCGTCGGGCTCTCCGACGCCTTGAGATAGCCGGCCAGCAGTCCCTGCGGGAACAGCGGGATCGCGCCGACCGTGAAACAGAACCCGATGATGATCTGCTTGTGGCGCGGCAGGGACTCGAAGGGGAGCCGCCCTCTCGCGCCCGGCTTCGGAGCGGGCCTGCGGCCGGTGCGCATCGTGTCGAGCAGTTCGGGCCCCTGCGCGAGCAGCCGCCGCTCGGCGAGCAACCCGAACCACCAGTAGCAGAGCACCCCCGTCAGGGCTCCGACGGCCACGCCCGCCCAGCCGAACAGCCCGGTCACGATCGCGGCGGGGGCCGCGGTGAGGGCCACCAGCGCCAGCACCGCGTACACCATGCCGGTGACCGCGCCGTCCTCCTCCGTGGAGCGCAGCGGGTTGCCGCCGCGCCGGTGCGGGTCGGTGCCGGGGATGAGCCCGTACACCGAGACCAGGGGGACCAGCCCGGCGCCGCCGCCCAGCATGGCGAGGAGGACGGCGAGCAGCATGGGCCACGGCCCGCCGGTGACCGCGGCGAGGGAGACCGTCACCACGAGGGCGACGGGCGCGACGGTCAGCAGCCACGCGTGCTGCCGGCCGCGCACGTCGCTCGCGCCGGGCGTCATGAGCATGAGCCACAGCGCGGTGCCGTCGGTGCCGTAGAGGTTGGCCGACATGGCGGCGGCCATCACGACGAAGACCGGTCCCGCCCAGGGCAGCATCCCCGTCCAGCCCAGCAGCAGCGGCGCCACGGCGAAGGACACGCCGTAGGCGAGGGCGAAGGTCAGCTGGTGCGTGCGCACCAGGTCACGCGACCAGGTACGCAGTTCCTTGGCGAGCACGGCGCCGGAGGCGGTGGTGGCCCGGATCGGCCGGCGTCCCCGCGTGGCCGCCCTGGACGCCCCGGCCCGCCGGGTGAGCAGCGCCGCCCACGCGGCCAGCAGCAGGACGACCAGCAACACCATCCCGCCCAGGGCCGCCAGGACTCGCGGCCAGTCCGCGGACGCGGCGGCCTCGACCGCGACCGTCCCCCAGCCGGAGGGCAGGTAGCGGGCCGCCGTCGCCACCACCGGCGGGATGCCCGCCGTCTGCCCGAGCGCCATGAAGACGACCCAGATCTGGCCGAGGAAGGCCAGGATCAGGCCGTTGGTCAGCCCGGCGCCGACCGCGCCCACGCGGGAGCGCAGCGCCAGGCCGAGCAGAGCGACCGCGACCCGGGAGAGCAGGACGAACATCGCGAGCTGGAGCAGCAGCGCCGGGACCGAGACGAGCGCGGCCGCGAACCCCTGCCGTACGCCGAAGACCGTGAGCCCGCTCAGGGCGAGCAGGCTGATCACGGGCGCCACCCCGACGAAGGCCGCCACGAGCAGTCCCGAGGCCAGGCGGCTGGGTCGCAGGCCGAGCAGCGTGAAGTACTCGGGGCGGAGCGTCTCGTCGCCGCCTCCGGCGAAGACGGGGCCGAAGATCCAGCCCAGCATCCAGACGGCGTACACGGCCGGGAGCAGCTCCGGCCAGGAGAGGGCCGTGAAGATCGTGCCGGCCGCGAAGACCAGGCCGACCAGCGCGCCCATGACGACGAAGCCGGCCCGCTGCCCGCTCATCGAGTGCCGGAGCACGGCCACCTTCATCTGGGCCATGGTCAGCGCGACAGCCACGTCAGCTCCTTCGATCCGCCGTCGGAGGTGCCGACCAGGCCGACGAAGGTGTCTTCGAGGGAGCCGGTGCCGCGGACCTCGTCCAGGGACCCCGCGGCGGCCACCCTGCCCTTGTCGATCACCGCGACGTGGTCGCAGAGCTGCTCCACCAGGGCCATGACGTGGCTGGAGAGCACGATGGACCCGCCGCCGGCCACGAAACCGCGCAGGATCGTCTTGATCGTCGCGGCGGACACCGGGTCCACGGCCTCGAAGGGCTCGTCGAGCACGAGCAGCCTCGGCGCGTGCAGCAGGGCGGTGGCCAGGCCGATCTTCTTGCGCATCCCGGTGGAGTACTCGATGACGAGCGTCTTCTCCGCCTCGTCGAGTTCCAGCACCGACAGCAGTTCCTCGGCGCGCTGGTCGACGACCTCGCGCGACAGCCCGCGGAGCAGGCCGAGGTAGGTCAGCACCTCCCGGCCGGTGAGCCGTTCGGGCATGGCCATCCCGTCGGGCAGCACGCCGACCAGCGTCTTGGCCGTGGCCGGGTCGGACCAGACGTCGGCTCCGAAGATGCGCGCGTGGCCGTCGTCGGGGCGGAGCAGGCCGACGGCCATCGACAGGGTGGTGGTCTTGCCGGCGCCGTTCTGGCCGACGAGCCCGTAGAAGGAGCCCTGGGGGATGTTCAGATCCACATGGTCGACGGCGACCTTCTCACCGAAGGTCTTGCACAGGCCATGGATCTCGAGTGCTGCGGGCATGGGGGGGTACTCCGGATCGCGGGGGCGGAAGTCGGCCGGTTGGTACGCGAGGTGACCGAGACGAAGATCAAGAAATATAAGTGTTTGAGAACTTACAGCCTCGACGACATCGTGACCACGCTCCCGACCGGAAGAACGATCTCCCGGGTCACCCCCGGCACGAGGTGTCCCGCGCCCAGTGCGCTCGCCGGCGCCTCATGAGCGGACGGGATCCGGCCGACCTATCCTGGGAGAGGTGGAAGAGAACCGGGCACGACGGATCGTTGACGCGCTGCGCGACCGCGGCATAGACGGCCATCTGGCGAGAGTCGGCGTGTATCAGTTCGGGATACGCGTGTCGCTGCCCGACGGGCGCGAGGCGGAGTGGGACACCGACGGCACCGCGGGTCTCGAGGCCCAGGTGATGCGCAACGGGATGCTGGTCGGTTTCGTCCCCGTGATCGAGGGGTCCGAGGACTTCGACGAGCAGCAGGTCCTCGACGCCATCGCGCGGACCGACTACGACCGGCCCATCGCCAGGCAGCGCGCGCAGGCACCGCCGCCGGCCGAGCCCCTGCCCCGCATCGGCGGCGTCTTCCGCCGCTTCTTCGACGGCTTCCGCTACCGGTGACGGCCTTCGCCGCGGTCCCGTCACCGGACGGGACCGCGGCGAAGGCCAGGTGACTCAGGCGTGGACGGACTCGAGCCACGTGCCCGAGGTCCGCTCGCCGGCGGCGCCCTCCCGACCGGCGAGGTCGTGCGGCGCCACCGGAGCACTAGGCCATACGGGCCGGACAGTCCAGGCGCCGTCCTGTCCGGACGAGACTCTCGGCGAACCCCTGCCGCGTCCTGTCGGCGAAGCCGATGAAGAAGCGGTTGGCCGGCGACACGCCCCACCGCATCGACCGCGCGACGTTGAAGACCCGGTGCACGAGCAGCGCGCCCCGGGGATGCGGTTCGACGCTCCACTCGCCCCGGTACCACCAGCCGCCCTGGAAGGAGATGGTGTGACCGACGACCTCCACGGTGGAGGTGTGGCCGGGGAGATCCTCGACGGTGAAGCGGCCGGCGCGCCGGCCTTCGGGCAGCAGCGCGTCGGCCAGGTCGTCGAAGACCACGTCGACCGGCGCCTCGACGATCCCGGCGACCTCGGTGATCAGCTTCCTCTTCGTCACCGCGCCACCCTGGTGTTCTGGAAGGAGGCGAACCGCCATCCTCCGGGTGTGCTGACGGCGGTGAAGGAGACGATCGACGTGCGGAGCTCGCCCGCCAGGTCGGTGCCACCTTCCGAGATCACCAGGACCGCCGTGTCGGCCAGCGGTTTGACCTTGATCCGGTCGTCCGGCATGGACATGGTGGAGCCCTTGAGCGGGCCGTCGAAGAGCGGGCGGTGCGAGGACTCGATGGCCGCCCGCCCCTCGATGTGCGCGCCGTTGAAGACGATGTAGTCGGCGTCCTCGGTGAAGAGGGCGGCGTAGGCGGTGGCGTCGCCCGCGTTCCACGCCTCGGCGAGGCGGGTGAGCAGGCCGGTGATCTCCGTGTTCACGGACATGGCGCGATTCCTCACGGTCGCGGCGCCTATCCTGGGGATGCGAGTCCAGACAGGGCAGGCGCCTTGTTCGGATGTCCGGCTGCCGGGGTGTTGGCGCACCCCGGCAGCCGCCTTCTCATGGTTCGTCGAGTACTTGCGACAGCAGTTCTTGCCTGACGGTGCCCCGCCAGTCGAGTTCCCCGGTTTCCAGGCGGGCGACGACGCGTCGCACCCAGGCCAGCTCGGCCTCGTTCAGCGTGCGCTCGTAGTCGACCTCGATCATCAGGATGTCGGGCAGGCCGCTCTCCCTCATGGCGCCCAGGTGGGCGTTCATCCCGGCCAGCAGCCCTTCGATCGTCGCGGCCCTGGCGCGCAGGGCGCGCATCGCGTCGGGCACCGGCAGGGTCCCCATGAGGGAGACGGCCGCGGTGAACGTACGGCGGTCGGGGCCGGGGTTCTCAAGGAGCGCGCGGAGTCTGGTCGACAGCTCCCGGCGGCCCTCGTCGGTGATCTCGTAGACCGTGCGCTCCGGCCGGCGACCGTCCCTGCTGGTCTCGACCGGGACGATCAGATCCTCACCGGCGAGTCTCTCGACCGCGTGGTAGAGGCTCCTGGGCAGCCCCGTCACGTAGTCCTTGTGCGTGTCGACGATGAAGCGGTGGAGCTCGTAGGGGTGGGCGGCGCGCACCGAGAGCATGGCCAGCACGGTCAGGCCGACCAGATCGGGGCGTCGCGCCATGATGATGCCTTTCTCTATATTGCGTTATGCAATATAGCAGAAGCGACAATGATCTCGACCAGACGATCGGCCCCGCGCCCGGCGGCCTCGAAAGCGCCGCGTCGCGGCATCGTGCGCCCCGGCCACGCGACGACCTTCCCGCCTGCCCCGCGTCTCGCCGCGACCGTCCCGCCGGCCGCCCCGCCCGACTGGAAATGAAAACGATTCTTTACATGGCCTTGGATGTGACTGTATGTTGTCGAGCAATCACTCTACGAACTCGACGAATGTAGGTGAGCCACATGCCGGACAACGGCACTGAACGCTCTCCCGACCCCCGGGTGGCGTTCGCGGACGCGGCGGCGGCCAACACGGGCGAGACGGACGAGCGGCCGGGGGCAGCCGACCGCGCCGCCGTGGTCGCGAAGACCGACGACCACCTGCCGCCCCTGGCCGACCAGCCGATCGACGACAGGCCCCTCGCCATGCGATTCACGGAATCGGAGGAGTAGAGATGCAACTGCACTTCCGCAATCGCTACAGCTCCAAGGTGTGGGTCGCGATCATGTTCTACAGCCCCGACGGCTGCCGCGACTACGGTCAGTGGGGCACCCGGGGCTGGTGGCCCATCAACCCGGGCGGCGAGGCGTTCGTCCTCAACACCAACAACCGCTACGCCGCCTACTACGCCGAAGCGGCCAACGGAGCCGTCTGGACCGGCGCCTACGGCCCGATGTACGTCTACCAGAACGCCTTCGACTCCTGCCTCGGCATCGGCAGCACCGCCGCCAGGCTCGTCGGCACCCGGCTGATCGACATGAACGGCTATTCGAGTTACTACGTGAATCTCACCTCCTGACGCGCTCCCCCCACGCGACGCGCCGACCGGCCCCGTCCGGTTCCGCGCGGCAGTGGGAGAGGACGCGGATGAGCGCCTCCTGAGAGACGGACGCCAGAATCCCTTCTCCAGGGTCCGTCCCCCTTCGCCCGGGAGGCGCTCGATCCCCGCTGAACTCGATCCCCGCTGAAACCGTCCCGCCTGTTCGCGGGCTATCCGCGGGCTCCGTTCCCGGCCGCCGAGACGTTCCCGGCCACCGTGACCGCCTCGGTGAAGTGCTGATACCGGGTCAGCTCCTCCTCCATGGGATCCAGCACCAGCTCGCGGCCGACCTTGTCGACGCTCGATCGCAGCGCCTTCGCCGCCTTGCGGGCCCGGCGCCGCCCACCGAGCCAGGCGGCCACCCGGGAGAGCAGCGCGATCAGCAGCCCGAGCAGGACACCCCCGATCAGCAGCGTGGTCGGCCAGGGCAACTCCCCCGCGGTCGGCATGTAGAGCTGCGGAAGCCGGAGATAGTCCAGGGCGATCAGGGCGAGCAGCCAGATCCCCCCGGCGAGCACCGTCGCGAGCGCCAGCCACTGCGCCATACCGGCCAGCCGCCACCACAGGGGCCGTTTGGAGACCCCGAGCGAGGTGGTGGCCACCGCCCGGTCCAGACCGTCCTCCAGTTCGTCTCCGCGCGACCTCGCCGCCTGCCGTACGGCGGCGGCCCACGGCGCGGGAAGCCCCGCGGAGGCGGCTCCGGCGGCCTCGCGGATCGCGGTGTCCATCCGGGAGCGCTGGACGACGGTCGCGACGGGGATCGAGGTCCTTCCGATGACGTTCCCCGGCTCTCCGGGCTCCCTTGGCATCACCCGTTCTCCGGTGGACCGGCTCGTGGCGTCCAGGCGGAGGCGGCGGAGCGGGTCAGGCCGCAGACGGCGGATCCACCGGGTGGGCGGCCAGCCGGTGGCGGCGACCGAGCGGTGCCGGTGGGACTTGGCCACGGCCTCGACGACGACCGGCACCCCGGCGGCCTGCGACAGCGCGTCCCTCAGCGGCCTCGCCAGCCCGTCCGGCCTGCTCGCGGCACCGGGAGGGGTCTCTCCGGGGATGACGCCGGACGCCTGGAGAAGCGCGTCGGCGGCCATCCCCGCGTCGGCGGCGAGGCGGGCGGACCAGGACCGCCGGTCGGCGACCCGGGAGGTGAGCAGCGAGCTCAGCTCGGGGACGCCCACGCCGGTGCGGGTGGACACCCCGACCACCGGGACACCGGTCAGCCCGTCCTCGTCGAGGAGCCGCCGGAGGTCCTTCAGGCACCGCTCGGCGGCGGCCGGGGAGAGCCGGTCGACCTGGTTGAGGACGACGACCATGACGTCCCGGTGCCGGGCCAGCGGCCGCAGGTAGCGGTCGTGGACGGCCGCGTCGGCGTACTTCTGCGGGTCGAGCACCCACACCAGCAGGTCGACCAGCTCGACGAGCCTGTCGACCTCCAGCCGGTGCGACGGCTCGATCGAGTCGTGGTCGGGCAGGTCCAGCAGGATCAGCCCGGCGGCCTCCCCGTCCGTCCCGAAAGCCGTCCCTTCGGCCCGCTCGCTCAGCTCGGTCCCGCTCGCACCGGCCGACCGGCCGGTGCCGGGCCGGGGCTCCTCACCGTTTCCGTGCCACGGGCTCTGCGCGGCCTGGCCGGGGGTGCCGAGGAGCTCGTGGCGGCGGGGGATCTCCAGCCAGTCGAGCAGCGGTCCCGCCCCGGCGCCCTCCCAGAGTGCGGCCTGAGCGGCCGAGGTGGTCGGCCTGGTGACGCCGACCGTGGCGAGTGAGGTGCCCGACAGCAGGTTGAACAGCGAGGACTTGCCGCTGCCGGTGGCCCCTGCCAGCGCGACCGCGGTGTGGTCGACCGACAGGCTCGCCCGTACGCCGGCGCGGGAGATCACCGAACGCGCCGCGGCGACCGCCTCGGCGTCCAGCCTCCCGTCGGCCAGGTCGGCGGCGCGCGCCAGTGCCGCCAGCCGGTCGTCCAGCGAGACCGTCTTCTCTCGTCGCAGCAGCTTCACGCCTGGCCCGCCTCTCCCGCACCGGTGGCGCGCGGGACGCCGTCAGGTGCGCCGGTCACGTGCGGGAGGCCGTCGGGCGGTCTTCGGGACTCCCCCACGGCGATCGGGACGGAACCCGCGGGGAGGGCGGCCCGGCGGTCCGCGACGGGGAGCTCGCGCAGGTGCTCGCGTACGGCGTCCGCGGTGGCGCGGAGGGCGGGGGCGGTGCCCTCGGGGGGCTGGACGGCGTCCAGCAGGTCGGTGAAGCGGTCGGCGTCCTGGCCGAGGAGGATCGCCACGCGGGCGCGCAGGTCGGAGCGGGCCTTGACGGTGAGGTCGCGGACGGCCTGGTCGCCGAAGACGGCCTCCAGGACCTTCTGGCTGAGCACGCTGGTGCCTCCGGCGATGCCGACCTCGATGCCGGTCAGGCCGCCGGTCGAGGCGAACACCGCGATCATCAGCAGCAGCCCGGCCCCGTTGAGGCCGAAGGAGGTGACGCGGGCGGTGGTCCGCTTGTCCGCCCCCTCCTCGCGGACCAGGTCGAGCACGTACGACTGCCAGCCCCTGACGGCCTCCTCGGCCCTGGCGGGCAGGTCGGCGGAGGCGCGGCCCAGACGTCCGGCGACGGCGACCCCCTCGCGCTCGAGGAGGGCCCGCCCCGAGGGATGCGACGACCACGACTCCAGCAGGCGTTCGGCGGCGCTGTCGGCCGACGCCCTGATCAGCGCCTCCACCCCGCTCTCCAGGGCGGTCCGCAGCTCGCTCTCGGGCGCGGGCCGCCCGGTGACGAAGGCCACGACCCGGTCCCTGAACCTGCCGACCCGGCTCTCCAGGGAACGCATCAGGTCGCCGGTCCCGATGAAGTCCTGCCAGCGGGCCAGGACCTCGCCGCGCAGCAGCGACCCGTCCCGCATGCCCTCGTCGAAGGTGGACAGGCCCACGGCGTAGGCGGCGTCCGCCATGGAGCGGAGCTCCTCGGCCCCGGTGTGCTGGCGGTCGACCGCCGCGGCGAGCGCGGGCACGCGGGTGGAGAGGCTCTCCAGCGCGCCGGACAGGGTCTGGCGCACCACCTCGGCGCGGGAACGGGAGTCGGCGGCGATGGCCATGAGCCAGTCGGCGATCGGCTGGACCGCCTGGCGCGGCAGGCGGGCGTTCTCGTCGGGCAGTACCAGCTCGGGCACCTCGAAAAGGCGCGTCCCGCCCAGGCCGTTCGCCTCCAGCAGCCGGTTCAGGTCCTTGCGTACCACGCCCATGGCCTCGGGGGGCACCCTGGACAGGACGACGGCGAGGGCCGTGCTCCGCTCCCTGGCCGAACGCAGGAAACTCCAGGGGACCTCGTCCGCGTACCGGGCGGCGGTGGTGGTGAACAACCACAGATCGGCGGCGGCGAGCAGCTGGGCGGCCAGTTCGCGGTTGGCGGTGACGATCGAGTCGATGTCGGGGGCGTCGAGCAGGGCCAGGCCCGGCGGGACGGCCGCGGCGGTGACGATCCGGAGCGTGCCGGGCTCGCCCCTGCCGCTCCCTGTGACGCGCGGCAGGCCGGGCAGGACGTGCTGGGCGGTGAACCACTCGCGGTCGACGGGGCTGGTGACCAGGGTGGGGGCCATCGTCGTGGGCCGCAGCACGCCCGGCTCGGAGACGTCCTCGGCGACCAGGGAGTTCACCAGCGTGGACTTTCCCGCCCCGGTGGAGCCGCCGACGACGGCGAGCAGCGGAGCGTCGATCGCGCTCAGCCGCGGGATCAGGTAGTCGTCGAGCTGGCCGGTCAGCTCGCGCAGCGCCCGGCGGTCGGCCACCACGTCGCCGATCGCGAGGGGGAACAGCTCGCGGTCGAGGTGCCGCCGCAGCTCTCGCAGCGTCTCCAGAAGACCGTCGTTGTCACCCATACGGTCGATCCTGCCCTGCGAAGAGCCCTCTAGACGCGTTTGGCCCCACCGCTCGACCGGGTTACGGGGGCGAACTCGGTAAAACGGTGGGGCCCAGCCCTCGGACCTCATCCGCGGGCCGTGCCGAGCTCGTCTCCCCCGCAGCTGGAGGCGAGCCCGAGCCCATCGGATGCTTCCGAGGTGATCGGGGGTCGTGCATTGTCTATTGGAACACACAAAGCTCAGAAACGGGTCAGCTGAAGCTGAATATCAGCTGAAAATTCAATCACTGTGGGGCGGTCGCAGCACATAGCCCACACCACGGAGGGTGTGGATGAGCCGGGGCTCGGCCGTGTCGACCTTCCGGCGCAGGTAGGAGACGTAGGACTCGACCACCCCGGCGTCGCCGCCGAAGTCGTAGTTCCAGACGTGGTCGAGGATCTGCGCCTTGGAGAGCACCCTGCCGGTGTTGACCATGAAGTAGTGCAGGAGCTTGAACTCGGTCGGCGACAGCCGCACCGGGACGCCGGAGCGCCAGACCTGGTGCGCCTCCTCGTCCAGCTCGAGGTCACCGACCTGCAGGCGGACCGGCAGGTCGAGGTCTCCCCTGGTACGGCGGAGCACGGCCCGGATGCGGGCGAGGACCTCCTCCAGGCTGAACGGCTTGGTCACGTAGTCGTCGGCCAGGCGCAGCCCGGCGACCTTGTCGTCGGTGGCGTCCCTGGCGGTCAGGAAGAGCACGGGCATCTGCCCGCTCATCTCCCGCAGCCGCCCCGCCACGGCGAAGCCGTCCATGTCGGGCAGCATCACGTCCAGCACGACCAGATCGGGGCGGATGCGCTCGGCGAAGTGCACGGCCTCCCGGCCGTCCACGGCGGTCACCACCTCGAACCCGGACAGGCGCAGGCTGGCCGAGAGCAACTCCCTGATGTTCGGTTCGTCGTCCACGACCAGCAATCGGGCTTCCACTCTGTCCAGCACATCCCGAGGCTCGCCCACCTCGCTGGAACGCAGCTCAGCCAGGGCTGAACGTTTCCTGAGAACCGGCCCGTCCTCCGGGCGCGGCCGGTTCACCTGCGTCCGGCGCCCTCGTTGATCGCGGTCGCGGTCACCGATCCGTCCTCGGCCGCCGCCCCGCGTACGACCACCGCGCCTCCGGGCTCGAGGTCGGTGACCTTGCCCTCCTTCGTGACGCGTACGGACGTCTCGTCCGTGGTGTTCACGGTCACGACCGAGCCGTCCGCCGTCTGGACGTAGACCTTGCCGCCCTCGACCCGCTGCACCGTGCCGACGGTCATGCCGCCCCGGCCGCCGCCGCCCCGACCGGCTTCCTCGCCTCTCTGGCCGCCCTGACGGCCCTGGCCCCCTTGACGGCCCTGGCCGCCCTGCCGGTCGCCGGGGCCGCCGAAGTCCGCGCCGCCCTGCCGCGCCGCCGCGGGGACGCCGGAGGGGCCGCCCATCGCCTTCTGCGCCTGGATGCCCACGATCACCCCCGCCACGAGCATCACCCCGGCACCCAGCACGAGGGTGAGCGTCGACAGGCGGCGCGGCGGCCGGGCCGCCAGCTCGCTGTCCAGGTCCCCCGGGAACGGGGAACTCTCCAGCGCTCTCCCCGCCGGGACCGTCTCGTCGGCGTTGCCGCCCATGTGTCTCTCCTTGCCTAAGCCGCCTGAGCCGGATAAGCCGTACGGGTCACTCGTGACGCAGGGCCTCGATGGGCCGGAGCCTGGCCGCGCGGTTGGCGGGGTAACCGCCGAAGAACAGCCCGATGCCCACGGAGACGCCGAGGGCCAGCACGATCGAGGACGGTACGAGCACCGGTGAGATCCCGGCGATCGTGAAGCGGGTGCCGGCGAACGCGATCGCGACCCCCGACAGGCCGCCCACCAGGCTCAGCACCGTCGCCTCCAGCAGGAACTGGCCGAGGATGGCGCTCCTGGGCGCGCCGATGGCCTTCCTGATGCCGATCTCCCTGGTCCGTTCGGTGACGGTGACGAGCATGATGTTGGTGATGCCGATGCCGCCGACCAGCAGGGAGATGGCGGCGACCGCGCCGAGCAGGGCGGTGAAGATCCCGACGGTCGAGCTGACGGTCTCCTGCAGGGTGGCCTGGTTCAGGATCCGGTAGTCCGCGACGCCCGCAGGGGTGATGCCGTGCCGCTGGTCGAGCACGGCGGTCACCTCGGCCTGGGCGGAGTCGGTCGTGTCGGCACCGGTCGCCTGCACGATGATCGAGCCGAGCGCGCCGAACCCCGTCAGGCTCTGCTGCACGGCGGGCAGCGGCACGACGGCCACGTCGTCGGCGTCCTGCATGCCCGCCGAGCCCGACTCCCTGAGCACCCCGATCACCGTGAACGGCACCCCGGAGACGCTGACCGGCCTGCCGACCGGGTCGGCCGCGCCGAACAGCTCCTCGGCCACCGTCCGCCCGATGACCATGACCTTCCTGGCGGCGAGCACGTCGTCGTTGACGAAGTAGGTGCCGCTCTCGACGGGCCTGTTCGTGGCCTCGAAGTAACTGGGGTAGGTGCCCACGAGCTGCGCGATCGTGTGGCTGGCGCCCTCGTGGACGGCGGTGGCCGCGTTCGCGGTCACCACGGGCGACACGCTCCGCACCGAGGGAACCCGCTCGCGGTCGGTCAGCGCCCTGGCGTCCTCCAGGGTGAGCTGCCTGGCCTGGGTACGCGGGCCCTCGTTCCGGCCCCCGGCCGCCCGGCCCCCGCCCCCTCCCCCGAAGCCTCCGCCACCGCCGCCTCCGGCGAAGGACGCCGAGATGGTGAGGGTGTTGGCGCCGAGCCGCTGGATGGACTGCTGGATGCTCTGCGAGGCCCCCTCGCCGAAGGCGACCAGCAGGATCACGGCAGCCACCCCGATGAGGATGCCGAGGGTGGTCAGGAAGCTGCGCAGCTTGTTGGCGGCCAGCCCGCGGAGCGCGAACCTCAGGATCTCGAGCCGGCTCACGCGGTGACCTCCGGCGTGCGGGGCGGAATGCCGTCGGCGGGGGACTCCGGCATGCGAGGCGGAATGCCGTCGGCGGGGGCCTGACGGCGGTCCTCGACGATCCGGCCGTCCACCAGGCGGATGACCCGCTTGGCGTGGGCGGCCACGTCGTCCTCGTGGGTGATGATCACGATCGTCCGGCCCGCGACGCTCAGCCGGTCGAGGATGCCCAGCACGTCCCCGGTGGAGGCGGTGTCGAGGTTGCCGGTCGGCTCGTCGGCCAGCAGGAGGGCCGGCGCGGTGACCAGCGCCCTGGCCACGGCCACCCGCTGCTGCTGGCCGCCGGAGAGCTCGTTCGGCTCGTGGCGGACCCGGTCGGACAGGCCGACCTGTTCCAGGGCCGCCAGGGCGCGGGCCCGCCGTTCGGCGGCGCCGACCCCGCCGTACGCCATGGGCAGCTCGACGTTGGCGAGCGCGCTCATCCGGGGGATGAGGTTGAACGACTGGAAGACGAATCCGATCTTCCGGTTGCGGAGGACGGCGAGCCTGCGTTCGTCCAGCGAGCCGACGTCGGTGCCGTCGATGCGGTAGTCGCCGGAGGTGGGCACGTCCAGGCAGCCCAGGATGTTCATGAGCGTGGACTTGCCGGAACCCGAGGCTCCCATGATGGCGACGTAGTCGCCCCGGTCGACGCTGAGCGACACCCCGCGCAGCGCCCGGACCTCGGCGTCTCCCCTGCCGTACACCTTGGTGATGTCCGTGAGGGACAGGACGGGGACGGTCATCGGCCGTTCCCTCCCCCGGCGGGGCGCATGCCGCCGCCTCCGCCCCCGCCGTTTCGACCGCCGCCCCCGCCGCCGAGGCCGGGGAACCCGCCGCCCTGCCGGGTGGTCTCGGTGGCCACCGGGCGGACCACCTGGTCTCCCTCGGCGAGCCCGGACCTGATCTCGGTGAGCGCGTCGCCCCTGATCCCGGTCTCCACCTGGACGGGCACCTGGCGTCCGTCCCGCAGCACGGTCACCGTGCTCCGCCCGCCCGCCGTGGAGACCACCGCGGAGGAGACGGCGAGCACGTCCTCGGCACGCTCGACGACGACCCCGACCGTGGCCGTCTGGCCGAGCCTGACCTGTTTCGGCACCTCGGTGAAGGAGATCGTCACCGGATACTGGACCACGTTGTTGCCGGTGGTGGCGGTCGGCTGGATCTGGGTGACCTTTCCGGAGGCGGTCACCCCGGTGAGCGCGTCGAACCCGATGGAGGCCGCCTGGCCGATCTTGAGCTTGGTGACGTCGGTCTCGGTGAAGGTGCCGACGAGTTCGAGCTTGCGGGTGTCGGCGAGGTCGACGAACCCGCCCGAGGCGTTCGCCGCGCCGTCCGTGTTCGCGGAGGTCCCGGAACCGGCCGAGTTCTTCGCGTTGGTCGCGGCCTTGGCGGCGGTGCCCGAGGAGCCGCCGACCGTGCCGTTGACGGCGGTGACCGTACCGGCGAACGGCGCCTTGATGACGGTGCCGTCCACCGCGCGCTTCGCGGACCGGTAGGTGTTCCTGGCCGTGACGTACTCGGCGTAGGCCGCGGCGGTGGAGGTGTCGTCGTCCGCGGTGTCGAGGGCGGCGGCGGCCGCGTCCAGGCTCTCCTGCGCCGAGTCGTCGTCCAGCCGGGCGAGGATCTGCCCCGCGGTGACCTTGTCACCGGCCTTGACGTAGATCTTCTCGACGGTGCCGTTCGATCCGAAGGACAGGGACCGGGCTCGGGCGCTGGCCACGGTTCCCGAGGCGGAGACGGAGGCCGAGACCGTGGCACGGGTCACCGGCACGGTCCGTACCGCGGCGTCGGCGGATGGGGCCTCGCCGCCGAGGGAGGAGTAGGCGATCACCACCCCGCCCAGCAACAGGACCCCCAGGGTCCCGTTCACGATCAGCGCTCCGCGCTTGGTCGACAGCTTCACAGCGCCTGACCCTGGCGCATCAGGCTTGGACTCACCCCGACGAAGGCTGAAGATTTCCTGCAGACCTGGTCGTACCGCCCGTGATGCACAGCAAACCTTCAGGGACCTGTGAGCATGCTGTGAATCAGGCGGTCCAGGATGTCCGCCATGAGACCGACCCATCTCCCGAAGAAGCTGCGCGCGGGAGGACTCGCCCTGGCCGCCCTCGTCCTGGTGGGGGCGGGGGCGATCGTCGTGTTCGACGGCGGCTCCGACCAGGCTCCCCGGGTGGAGCTGGCGTCCGCCAGGCGCGGGACGGTGACCGCCGCGGTGTCGGCCGCGGGCAGCACCGTGGACGACGGCACCCGCGACCTGGCCTTCGGCGGTTCGGGGACGGTCACGAAGGTCTACGTCAAGGCCGGGGACAGGGTCGGCAAGGGGGACGTGCTCGCCAGGATCGGTTCCGCCCCCGCACGCGAGCGCTACGACGCGGCGAAGGCGCGGCTCGCGGCGGCCGAGGAGGCGCTGGACACAGCGGGGAGCACGGTGGGGAGCACGGCGGGGGGTGCGGGGACGACCGAGGCCGGGCAGCAGGACGGGGACCGGACGGGTGGCCGAACCGGGGACCAGACCGGGGGCCGGACAGGGCCGGACCGGACAGGAGATCGAACCGGGGACCGGACGGGTCCCGCCAGGCAGGCGGGCTGCGAGCCCACGGCGACACGCCCCCCGGGGGCGGACGCCACCCCCACGCCCGCCCCTACCGGGACGGGTGCCCCCACGCGGGGGCCGGGGCCCGCGCGCACGCTCTCGCCACCCTCGCCGTCCACACCGGCCGGATCGGCACGCACGCTCTCACCGTATTCGGCATCCGCGCCAGCCGGATCGGCACGCACGCCCTCGCCGTACCCGGCACCCACACCGGCCGGATCGGCGCGGACGGCACAGGCCGTCCCCGCGGGCGGGATCGTCCCCGCCGGGTACCGCTTCGCGGCGGCCCCGGCCCCCACCCCCGTCCCGGCGCGGGACTTCGCGTCCGTACCGGCACCGACCGCGACACCGGCGGTCGCGGAGCCGGAGGCCGCGCGGACGGGTGACGGCTCTCCCCAGCCCGCGCCGACGGTCACCGTCACCGTGACGGCCGCTCCGACGGTGACCGTGACGGCCACCGCGACGGTCACCGTGACCGCGAGGCCGCACGGGGGCGAGCCGCCCGCGACCACCGGCCCCGGTCCCACGGGCCCGCCCTCGGACCCGTCGACCGGCCCCGGCGAGCACCCCGGACCGACGGCGGGTCCCACCGCTCCCACCGGCACGGCGGTACCGACCGCCACCGCCAGGCCCACCACCACCGGCTGTCCCACCCCGAAGCCGAGCGCGAGCACGGGAACAGACAGGGGCACCTCAACGAACAGGAACGCCCAGGGCCCTCAGCAGAGTTCTCGGCAGAACGGCGGAGCCGGGCGGGGGACGCTCACCGTTGAGCAGGCCGAGGCTCGCGTGAAGCAGGCCCGGGCGGAGCTGACCGACGCCACGGAGGAACTCGCGGGCGTGCGGATCGTCGCCCCCGCCGACGGCACCGTCATGTCCGTGGCCGGGGCGGTCGGCGACAGCGCGGGCACCGGCACCTTCCTCACCCTCGGGAACCTGGACGAACTCCAGGTGGAGGCGCTGTTCACCGAATCCGACATCGGCAGCCTCAGGCCGGGGCAGCAGGCGGCGATCACCCTGGCCACCCGGCAGGGGGAGAGGTACACGGGCACCGTGACGGGGATCGCCCCCACCGCGACCACCAGCGACCGGCTGGTGAGGTACGGCGTCACGATCGCGTTCGACGAGCCCCCGGCGAACCTCCTGGTGGGCCAGACCGCCTCGGTCACCGTGACCGTCGCCGAGTCCGCCGAGACGCTCTACGTCCCGGCGCAGGCCGTACGGACCAGGGACGGGGTCTCCAGGGTCACCGTGCGAGGAGGCGCGGAGCGGGTCGTGGAGACCGGGGTCCGCGGCGACCGGTACGTCGAGATCACCTCCGGACTGTCCGAGAACGACCGGGTGGTACTGCCCGGCGGCGCGGCCGGAGGGGAGTTCCCCGACAGCAGCTGGCCGGAGCCCGGCACCGGCGCCCCCTGAACCGGGCGGTGACGGTGACCGGTTGAACCGGCCGGACCGGCTGTACCGGCTGGACCGGCGGATTCCGGTGGGGTTCGGCCGGGTCCGGGAACGGGGTCAGGCCAGGTCCGAAGGCGCGTTTCAGCCGGATTCGAGGACCCGATCCGTCCGGATCCGCAGGCGCGGTTCAGTCGGATTCGGGGGCGAGCGGGAGGATCACCCGGAACGTCGAGCCCTTGCCGGGCTCCGACTCCACGGCGACGCGGCCGCCGTGCGCCTCGACCATCGCGGCGACGATGGCCAGGCCGAGACCGCTGCCGCCGTCCTCGGGGGCGCGCCGTCCCCGGGCGGAGTCGGCGCGGTAGAACCGCTCGAAGACGCGTTCGCGCTGCTCGGTGGTGAGGCCGGGCCCGTCGTCGGCGACCTCGATGACGGCCATGCCGTCGTCGCCGGAGAGGGCCACCCGTACGGGGGTGCCCTCGGGGGTGTGGGTGAGCGCGTTGGTCATGAGGTTGCCCACGACCTGGCGGAGCCGTACCTCGTCGCCGGAGACGATGAGCGCGGAGCCGTCCACCGAGAGCGTGACCTCGCGTTCCGAGGCGAGGATGCGGGCGTCGTGGACGGCGTCGGCGGCGATGGCGAGCAGGTCGACCGGCCGCATGACCATCGGCCGCTGCTGGTCGAGCCGGGCCAGCATCAGCAGGTCGTCGACGAGCAGGCCCATCCTGACCGCCTCGGACTCGACCCGGCGCATCAGCGGCGCGGCGTCGATGCCGGGCGCCTGCCGGTAGAACTCGGCGAACCCCCGGATCGAGGTGAGCGGTGTGCGCAGCTCGTGCGAGGCGTCCGCGACGAACCTGCGCATGCGCTCCTCCGAGCTGCGGGCCGAGGACTCCGACTCCGAACGGGCGCGGAAGGCCGTCTCGATCTGGGCGAGCATGCCGTTCAGTGACCGGCCGAGGCGGCCCACCTCGGTGCGCGGGTCGGCGTCGGGGACGCGGCGGCCCAGGTCTCCGGCGGCGATGGCCTCCGCGGTGCGCTCGATCTCCTCCAGCGGGCGCAGGCTCCTGCGGATGATCACCACACCGGCCCCGGCGAGCATCAGCACCAGGCCGCTCCCGCCGAGCAGTTCCACCAGCGCGAGCTGGCCGACGATCTGCCGTACCTCTCCCATGTCCACGGCCACGATGAGGATTCCGCCGGTGTCCAGCGAGGTCACCCGGACCCGCCAGTCGCCGCTCTCGAACGGGTGGCCGCCCTGTCCCGGGGACACTTCCGGCCCCGGCTTGCCCTCCACGTCGATGCCGCTGAGCAGGACGAGGGTCTTGCCGTTCCTGCCGCGGAGTTCCAGCCTGGCGTCGGACGGCATCGACTTGCCGACCAGCGCGACGGACCCCCGGTTGTTCATGCGGCGCAGCGCGGAGTCGGTGGTCAGGTCGATCTGGCCGTCGACGCGGTCGATCAGGTAACCGCGCATGATCGAGACGCTGCCGATGCCGATGAGGGCGAGCGCGATCGTCAGCAGGACCAGGATGACGCCGATCAGCTTCACCCGCAGGGGAGTCGCGTCGAGCATCATGTGCCCGGTGGTAAGCGCAGCACGTATCCCACGCCGCGCAGGGTGTGGATCAACCTCGGTTCGACATTGTCGATCTTGCGGCGGAGCACGGAGACGTAGGACTCCACGATCCCGACGTCGCCCCTGAAGTCGTAGTCCCACACGTGGTCGAGGATCTGGACCTTGGACAGCACCCGCCCCGCGTTCGCCATGAAGTAGCGCAGCAGCTTGAACTCCGTCGGCGACAGCGACACCGCCCTGCCCCCGCGCCACACCTCGTGGCTCTCCTCGTCGAGCTCGAGGTCGGCGAAGGTGAGCCGGGGCGGCCGGGGCGCGAGGTCGCCGGAGCCGGTACGGCGCAGCACGGCCCGGATGCGGGCCACGACCTCCTCCAGGCTGAACGGCTTGGTCACGTAGTCGTCCCCGCCCACGGTCAGCCCGCGGATCTTGTCCTCGGTGGCGTCACGCGCGGTGAGGAAGACCACCGGCGTGTCGCTGCCGCCGCCGCGCAGGCGCCGTACGACGTCGAAGCCGTCCATGTCGGGGAGCATCACGTCGAGCACGATGAGGTCGGGCCGGTGCCGTTGGACGGCGGCGACGGCGTCCGTGCCGTTGCCGGCCGTGTTGACACCGAACCCGGCGAACCTCAGGCTCGCGGCCAGAAGCTCGAGGATGTTGGGCTCGTCCTCGACGATCAGCAGGCGGGCCTCGGGTGAGTCGGTCACTGGTTTATTTTCACCGGCCCACATGAGAAAGCAGTTAACTGGTCAACACTGAGGCTAACCCCACAATATGCCTGGCAATCGCCAAACTTGACGTGGCCGCCGGTGAGGGGGCGTTGCGCACGAGGGCGACGCGGCCGTGCACGTCGATCGCGAAGTCGTCCAGCATGCCGCCCCGCCCGTCCACAGCTTGCGCGCGGACGCCTCCGGCGGTCCTGACCAGGTCGGCTGCGGTCAGGGCCGGGACGTAGCGGCGCGCGGCCCGCAGGAAGGATCCTTTACCCATCGAACCGGCCACCTCCCTGATCCCGGTCCGCCAGTGCCTGGCGGCCAGCCGCCGGGTGCCCCGCCAGGCCAGGATCCGGCCCAGGTCGGCGAGGTCGACGTCCCGCCAGGAGTAGCCCTCCAGCGCCAGCGCCATGACCGCGTTGGGACCGACCAGCACCTCGCCGTCGATCCTGCGGGTCAGGTGCACGCCGAGGAACGGGTAGCGGGGGTCGGAAACCGGGTAGATGAGCCCGCGGACCAGGTCCTTCGCCTCCCCGGCCAGCGCGTAGTACTCGCCGCGGAAGGGGACGATCCGCACGTCGCCGGGGATCCCCGCCATCCGCGCGACGGTGTCGGTGCCGAGCCCTGCGCAGACGATCACCCGGTCGAACCTCAGCGTCCGTTCCCCCGCCAGGACGCTCACCCCGCCCGCGGTCTCCCTTACGGCGCGCACCGGGTGGGACAGCAGCACCGAGCCGCCGCTCTCCTCCACGTCCAGGGCGAGGCGCCGGGCGACGGCGGGGAAGTCGGCGATCGCGGTGTGCGGGGAGTGCACGGCGCCCACGCCGACGGCGTGCGGCTCGATCTCGCGCAGGGCCAGCGCGTCGAGCTCGGCGATGCCGGGAACCCCGTTCGCGCGGGCCCGCTCGGCGATCCCGCGCAGCTCGGGCCGCTCGGATCCGGTGGAGGCGACGACGAGCTTGCCGACCTCGTCGTACGGGATGCGGTGCTCGGCGCAGTACTGCCTGAGCATCGCCACGCCCTCCCTGCAGAGCGTGGCCTTGAGCGAGCCCGGACGGTAGTAGATCCCGGCGTGGACGACACCGCTGTTGTGCCCGGTCTGGTGGGCCCCGACGCGGTCCTCCTTGTCGAGGACGGTCACCGTGGCCCCGTGGGTCAGCGCCGTCTCCCTGGCCACGGCCAGCCCGACGATCCCCGCACCGACGATCCCGACCTTCATCGCCGGCTCCTCCCTGCTCGTTCCCCTGCCTCCTACGAGGCTGCCTCACCGGGCCGCCTGCCCGCGAGGCCGCTTTCCGGCGAGACCGCTCTCCCGCGAGGCTGCTTCCCCGCGAGGCTGCTTTCCCAGAAGGTGATCACGGGGTGGTCCGAGATGATCGCTTCCGCCAGGGGGAAAGCGTGCCACCGCGTGACGTCATCCCGCCAGTCTCCCGGCCTTGCCGGTGGTGAGATGTCCTTCCTGTGCCAGCCAGCGCAGCGAGTCGGCGATGGTCTCCTGGACCGGCCGCAGGCCCACGCCGAGCGCCTCCAGGGTCGGGGTGTCGTACGTGCGGACCATCGTGACCATCATCTCGACGGCGTCCCTGGTCAGCGGGTAGTCGATCTCCTTGATCAGCTTCATCACGTCGCCCACGGCCGCCGCGCCGCGCAACACCGACCGGTGGATCCTGAACCTCCGGCCGCGGTTGCCCGTCAACTCGTCGCAGACGTCGGCGAGCTGCGCCCAGGTGAGGTAGTGGCCGCCCAGCATGAACCGGCGTGGTCCGCGCCCCGGTTCGAGGCAGCGGGCGAGCACGACGGCCAGGTCCCGTACGTCGACGATGTTGACGCCGCCCGCGGTGATCGGCCAGCCCTGCTCCAGGCCGGCGCGCAGCCCTTCCACCATCGCGTCCAGCGAGGGCTGGTACGGCCCGGTGACCCCGGCCGGATAGACGATCGTGATCGGCATCCCCTGCTCCTGGAGCCGCCTGGCGTAGCGCTCGGCGGAGATCTTGCTTCTGCCGTATCCGTTCCTGGGCGTGGAGAGCGGGCTCTCGGTCGTGATCACCGGTCCGGAGGGAGGCACGAAGACGCCGACGCTGGAGACGTGCACTATGGGGTCGAGACCGAGTTCGACGGCCTGCCCGAGGACGTTCTTGACCCCGGTCACATTCGTACCGTTTAGGTCATCGGCCCGGCCGATCACCCCGATTTCCGCGGCGGCGTGAATGACGGCGTCGCACTGTTCGAGCCCCTCCCGCACGGCCGCAGCGTCCCGGATATCGGCCCTGTGCAGGGGAATCGCCCCCGTCACGCCGACGGCGGCCAGCACCTCGCGTGTTTTCTCTGGATTACGTATGAGAAGAAGCGGCTCATGCCCGTCTGCGAGGAGCGCGGCGACCGCATGCGAGCCGACGAAACCTGATGCCCCGGTTATCAGAACGCGCATGCTCGAAAGTTAGCGGCAATCATCACCACAAGAGAAGGGATAACCGGCCTGGTTCTTAACCGTCATTGCCTATGCGGGAAATACGTCCAGGCCGGTCAAGGAATACGTGAATATGTCGGGGCAGTAAAGAGTGATGCGGTCATTCATTTTCGGCATGAGATCGCGCTCGGGACCACGTGTGAGATTGCATCTGAGATCGCATCTGAGATCGCCGCCCGCACCTGCTTCCGGAGCGGGCGGCGAACGGCGGGTGTCCGTAGCCGTTACGCACATGTCTCCCGTCCGTCGCCCACCCCGGTGTCACGGAGGGGTATACCTTGATCAGGCCGGATGGCGGCCGAAACCGACCGCGTCACCGGGTGGAGATACGAGGCGATGAGCAGAGAACTCTCCATCGGCGTCGACCACCACGGGCACGTCGACTGCACCGTGATCACTGTCGTGGGTGACATCGACCGTAATTCCAGCGAGCTGCTCAGAGAGACCATCGAACAACTGGTCTTCGGCTACCGCCCGCGGATCGTCATCGACGCCGGAGGCATCACCTTCTGCGACTCCACAGGGCTGCGGATACTTCTCAGCGGCGCGCGGCTGACCTCGGAGGCGGGAGGGTGGCTGCGTCTCGCCGGGGTATCGGATGTACTCAAACGCCTTCTGCAGGTGACCGATCTCTTCACCTGGTTTCCCGTCGACCCCGACGTGGCGGCCTCCCTCGATCACGCCGCCCGCCGCGACCTGCAGTCCCCCGGCTGAGCCCCGAGCGGCCGGGGAAAGCATGCCGGGGAAAGCCGGCCTCGGGAAGCGGTCCCGGGCACGGTCAGCGCATCCGGCCGACCGCGCCCCGCAGGCGTCGCACGTCCCGCAGGCGCGCCTCGTAGGTCGCGCCGACGACCACGAGCAGCGCCCCGCCCAGCGCCATCGGCACCCATCGGGGCACCAGCACGACCACCTCGGCGATCCACGGCGCCAGCTCGTGCAGGGCGACGACGGCCAGGGCCAGCCCGCCGAGGACCGCCGGGGCCTGGAGCCGGAACCGGGCACCGGCCAGCAGCACGGCCAGCGAGACCACGCCGAGCAGCAGCGGCCTGAGCCAGCCCGAGCCGGTGAGCAGCGCGAACACGCTGGGCACCAGGCTGGAGACGAGCCCGGGACCGTAGGCGACCCAGGACGACCTCTCCTCTCCGCGCGCCCGCCACCAGCCGAACGCCAGCAGCACCAGCGAGAACGGGACCGTGTACGCCTCGATCACGCTGATGTCGGAGGCCAGCAGCCGTAGCCAGGAGGCCAGGAGCAGGAAGCCCGTTCCGGCGTATCCTGCCCATCGGCGATCGGGCCGCAGCGCCGTACCGGCCATCAGCACGCCCGTCACGGCGCACGCCAGGCTCGCCGACGGCAGGTCGGCCGAGGCGAGCGGCAGGCTTGTTCCCACGAGGACGTACCCCGCCGCCTCCACGCCGGCCGCGAACGTCGCCCTCCTGAACCGGCCCGCCACGGCCGCCGCCGCGCAGGCCACGGCGAGCGGGCCGAACGCCGCGTGCCGTACCGGCCAGTCCGCCGCCAGCCCGGCCGCCAGCGCCTCCCCGCCCGCCAGCAGCGCCGCCAGCCCCGCCGCGACCGGCGCCACCGCCCGCTCCCCGAACGCGACCGCCGCCGCGCCGGCCCTTCCCCTCGCCCTCGCCCGGTCACCCAGCACGACCGCCACGGCGATCACCGCCACGGCCGGAAGGACGAGCAGGGTCGCGGGCTCGCTCATGAGGGCCCAGGAGATCGCGACGGAGGCGGTCCACAGCGCCGCCACCCCGCCGAAGACCGCGTTCGCGCGGCTCCGCGCCGCCATCCACGCCGTCGGGACGGTACCGGCGACGAACAGCCCCAGCTCTGCCCCGTACGGCAGGGCGACCGACACCGGCAGGGCCACCACCACCGCGGGCCAGGCGAGCAGCGCCGCCCTGGTCGCACCCCGGCGCCGCGCGCCCTGCCAGGAGACCAGCACCGCCGCCGCGGCGACGAGACAAACCACCACCGCGAGCAGCGGATGGCCGCCCGCGGGGCCGGCCACGGCCGTCCACGGCCGTACGAGGGGGCGGTGGAAGCCGAGGACCGCGGTGACGGCGGCATGCGCGGAGACGACCGCGAGCACCGCCAGCACGACGCTCAGCACCAGCCCGGCGGAGCGCCGGAGATCGCTGTTCTCCCCCGGCACGCCCTCGGACGGGGGCCTGGCCGGTGAGCCGCCGCGCGGAGCGAGGAGTGCCGCGAGCACCGCACCGGCGGCCAGGGACAGGGACAGGCCGTCACCCGCTGGAAGCCACCGGGTCCCGGCGGCGACCGCCCACATCAGGCCGGTCGCAAAGAGCACACCGGCGACCAGCGAGACCGCCGCCGCCTCGCGTACCCGGGCCGCGAACGCCGCCGCGCCCCACGCGACGAGCAGGACGCCGAGCGTCGCGTACGTGCCGGACCGCTCGGCGAGCGCGGTGACCGTCGCCACCGCGGACACCCCACCGGCGGCGATCGCGAGGTCCCCCACCCACCGCGGCCGACGGGCCAGGGTCATACCGGTCACGAGGACGACGGCCAGCGCCGACAGGACCACGAGGTCCACCCCGTGTCCCCAGCCGAAGGCGACGGGGGCGACGGCCGTCGCGAGCGTCCCGGCGGCGAGCGCGGCGAACCCCATGGAGGCCCGCCCCCGGGCGGCCGCCAGGGCCGCGGCGACGGCCAGCAGCCCCGACACGACCGGGAACTGCGGGAACGGCGCGATCAGGCGGGCATCGGCGAAGCCCGGAGATCCCGACCACACATCGCCGATCCGGTTGAACGGGGCGAACAGGGTGAAGATCACCTCGTTCGCGAAGGGCAGTGCGGTGAGCACCGCCAGCACCCCGGCGGAGACGGCGCCGGCCGAGCGGACCCGCGGTTCGTCCAGGCCGGGCGCGTACAGCATGACCGCCACGGCGACCAAGGCCGCCACCGTGTACGGCACGGCCCACCAGGTGAGCGGCAGCGGCCAGGCGGGGGCCGCCAGTCCCGCCGTCAGCGTGAGCGCCGAGACCGCGGTGACGACCAGGAGGCGGTCCGTGTTCCGCACCCTCCGCGCGACCGCGAGCCCGATCACCGCCAGCGTGACCAGCAACAGGGCGTCCCTGAGCGAGGCGATCGCCGCAACCTCGCCGGGGAACGGGCTCGACGTCTTCCTCAGGAGTGATTCCAGGAGGCCGTGGCACACCCCCAGCCCCCACACCACGCCGAAACAGGCCGCGACCGTCGTCAGCGGCCCGCGGCCGCCGGGCGTGCCCGCGGGCGCCGCCGCTCCGGTGCCGGGCTCGGGACTCCGGCCCGCCATGTAAAACACCAGGAAGGCGGCGTCGGCGGCCGCCGTCGCGGCGAGCGCGGCGGTGATCCACGGCGTCGTCTCGCCGAGAGCGAGCAGCGGGAGCGGGAACTGGGCGAGGACGATCGCGACGGGCAGCGGCAGTCGCAGCGGGAGGAACCGCGAGTAGCCCGCCATGACGAGCGCGACCAGGGCGAACAACAGGGCGGCGTAATGGAGTACGGCCATGCCGTCGGCCCCGGCCAGCCCCGTCCGCCGGACCGCGTAGCCGTCCAGGAAGAGCAGCGCCGCGCCGAGCATCGCGATGGTCTCGGCGGTGGTGACGAGCCCGCGCCTCACCAGGAGCGTCGGCGCGGCGAAGGTCAGCCCGGTGACGGCGGCCAGGATCGCCGCCCGGCCGCCGAGGCCCATGCTCCCCCAGCTGACCACCGTGAACACCACGGCCGCGACGGCCAGCAGCAGTCCGCCGAGGCCGAGCAGCAGGTTCTGCACCGCCCGGGGCGAGAAGTCCTTTCCCGGCTCCGACATCGTCTTCGCCCGCCCGGCGGGCTCGGGCACCGTCTCCGGCGGCCCGGCGGGTCCGCCATCGGTCAGGTGTTCCCGCTCGCCCCCGGCCCGCTGTCGTCCGGCCGGCTCCTGTCCGGCGGGCTCCTGTCCGGTTCCTTCCTGGCCGGCCGGCTCCCGTCCGGCCGGTTCCTGTCCGGCTCGCTCCTGTTCGGCCGGTTCCTGTCCGGCTCGTTCCTGCCTGAGCAGGCCGAGCAGGTGACCGCGCCGGATGAGAAGCTCCGCCTCGCGGGCGCGGAGCCCCGCGAGGGCACCGTCGAGCCGCCACAGCTCGGCCGCCACCGCTCCCCGCAGAGGCAGCGCGCAGCGCGGGCAGCGCTCGTACGTCCCCGCGATGGGGGCCGAGCACTCAGGGCAGCCCACCGGCGAGGAGGAATGGGGGCTCGACGCCGGGTTCTCGTCATGCATGGTCCGAAGGATGGCGCAAGCGGCTTGCCGTCCGCTTGCGTCGGATCACTCAACCGGGTCTGAGTACCTCGGCGGTTTTGAGTATCTCAGCGGGTTCTGCGGGCGATCAGGGTGATGACGCCGATGGCGCCCGCGGCGATGGCCAGCCAGAGGAGCACGGCCGAGGTCGGCACCCCCGTGTCCGCGCCGGAGCCGTCCTCGTCGGCCTCCACCCCGGCGACCGGCGTGGGCTCCGGAGCGCCGGTGGCACCGGAGGCCGGGGTGGGAGCCGCCTGGCGCCGGGCGGACGCGGGCCCGGGAGCCGCCACGCCGAGAACCTTCTCGGGCAGCGGCACCCGGTAGACCGGGCTGCGGCTTCCCTCGCTGCCGGTGAGCAGGTACCTGCCGTCGCGTGTGTAGGCGATCGACTCGGCCTGCCGCAACTCCGGCATCGTCACCCGGGCGATCTGCTCCCCCGGCGCGCGGTAGACCGTGGCGGAGAAGTAGGTACGGATCACGAAGCTCGACCCGTCGGGGGCGTAGGCGGCGTCGGTGGCCATGATGGGCGCGGAGCCGACCTTGCGGAGCACGTTGACCCGGTCGGCGCGCAGCCGCTTCGGAGCCTGGTAGACGGCGCCGGCGAACTGCTTGGTCACGATGGAGAGGCGGCCGGTACGGGGGTGCACCATGATGCCCTCGGCGTTGTGCCCGCCGTCCTCGTAGCGGAACCGGTAGCGCACGGCGGGGACGACGGCGTCGCTCAGCGTGGCGGGCTCCGCCACCTTGTACACGGAGATGTCGGGCCAGGCCCCTTCGAGGTTGTCGCCGATGTCGGCGAACCAGAGCACGCCCCGCCCGGTCCGAGGGTCGGTGGAGGCGGCCATGCCCTCCCAGTCGCGGGAGGCCGCCCCCCGCAGGGTGAAGGTCGCGCGGGTCCGCCCGTCGGGGCCGACCGCGAAGAAGACCGGCCCCGCGGAGCTGTCGTTGTGGGTGTAGTAGACGTCCTTGCCGGTCGGTGAGACCGCCAGCCCGCTCGACTCGGTGATCCGGCTGTCCTTGAAGCGGAAGAGGATCCGCTCCCCGCCGTCCGCCCGCCCGGTAGCCGCCGGTGCGCCGCGCTCCGCCTCTCGCGCCGCCCCCGCCCCCGCCCGCGTACCGTGTCCCGCGTCCCCCCGGACGTCCTGCCCCCCGCCCGCCCACGCGCCCTGTCCCGCGAGGACCGCGGCCGTGGCCAGACCGGCCACCGCGAACCCGCGAACCAGGACTTCCCCCGCCTTACTCAGCATTCAGCCATCATGCCCCGGCGGTACGCGCGGGCGTCACAGACGTGGCGGGTCCGGCCGACACGGATTTCCTCGCGAATCCGCTCGCCTGGAGTGCGCTCCAGGTACCTAGTGTGAAGGTATGGATTACACGCAGCTTGGCCGTACCGGCCTGAAGGTCAGCCGCCTTTGCCTGGGCACGATGAACTTCGGCCCCCTGACCACGGAGGAAGACTCCTTCGCGATCATGGACCACGCCCACGAGCTGGGGATCAACTTCTTCGACACCGCCAACGTCTACGGCTGGAAGAAGGGCGAGGGCATCACCGAGCAGATCATCGGCCGCTGGTTCGCCAAGGGGGGCGGGCGCCGCGAGAAGACGGTGATCGCCACGAAGCTCTACGGCTCGATGGGGGACTGGCCCAACGAGGGGCAGCTGTCCGCGCTCAACATCCGCCGCGCCGCCGACGCGTCGCTGAAGCGGATGCAGACCGACCACATCGACCTCTACCAGGCGCATCACGTCGACCGGAACACCCCGTTCGACGAGTTCTGGGAGGCGATGGACATCCTCAAGCAGCAGGGCAAGATCCTGTACGTCGGGTCGTCCAACTTCGCGGGCTGGCACATCGCCAAGGCCCAGGAGAGCGCGCGGCGCCGCAACAGCGTCGGCCTGGTCTCCGAGCAGTCCCACTACAACCTGGTCGTCCGCGCACCGGAACTCGAGGTGATCCCGGCGGCCGAGGACTACGGTGTGGGCCTGATCCCGTGGAGCCCGCTCGCGGGCGGCCTGCTCGGCGGCATCCTTCGGAAGATCGACAAGGGGCGTTCGGCCTCGGAGCAGATCACCAAGCAGCTGGACAAGCACCGCGACAAGATCGAGCGTTACGAGGAGTTCTGCGACGAGCTGGGCGAGGACCCGGCGAACGTCGGCCTGGCGTGGCTGCTCCACCAGAAGGTCGTCACCGCGCCGATCGTCGGGCCGCGCACGCTCGACCAGCTCGACGGCGTCACCAGGGCGCTGGAGATCGTGCTGGACGAGAAGGCCCTGACCCGCCTGGACGAGATCTTCCCCGGCTTCAAGACGGCGCCCGAGCACTACGCCTGGTGAACGGTGCCGCCGGGCGGATGGAAGACGGCCGCCCTGCGGCTAGGACACGAGGGCGCCGATCACCACGAGGAGCACGAGCAGTGCGAGCACCGTGGGCAGCAGCCAGCGACGGGGACGATCCACGTCCTGGAGCCTAGCCCTGTCCACGGGGTGCCCGGGCCGTCAGAGGCCATTCCTCGACCGTCTCGTAGCGAGCCCCGCCCCCGCCGGTGGTCCCGCCCCCGAAGTCGCTCCGGATCAGGTGCACCGTTCCCGCCTCCCAGGCGGCGCCGGAGAACGCCCCGAACGCCTCGACCAGAGTTCTCACGTCCGTGTCGGCGCGGCACCGGGCCAGGCTCAGGTGCGGCGTGAACCGCCGGCGGTCCGTCTGCCCGGCTCCGGCCTCCAGCGCCCCGGCCCCCACCTGGTCGGCCAGGCGGGCGAGGCCGGGGCGGTCGCCCCCCAGACCGGTCAGGAAGACCCGCGCCCGACCCGCCGAGGGAAACGCCCCGGCACCGGTGAGGGACAGCGTCAGCGGCGGGTGACGCGTGGCGGCGTCGGCGAGGCGCGCCCGCAGCTCGGGCAGCACCAGGTCGGGCACCTCCCCGAGGAACGACAGCGTCACATGCCAGCTCGCCGGTTCCAGCCAGCGGAGCCCCGGCCAGCGCGGCCGGTGGGCTTCGAGGGCGAGGATGAGCTCATCGCGCACCGGTGGTGGCGGCAGCAACCCCACGAACAGCCGCATGCGACCTCCTGCTGATCATCTTTGTCAGCATTATGGCCACACCGGAGCCGATCAGCGTGAGCGTACCGCCCACCATGACTCCCGCGCGCGGGCCGCCCAGATCCGAGATCCAGCCGAGCAGCAGCGCGCCGAAGGGGGCTCCCCCGGTGAACACGAGCACGTAGATGCCCATCACCCGGCCGCGCATCTCCGGCGAGGTGGCGAGCTGCACGCTGGCGTTGGCCGCGGTGTTCACCGAGATCAACGCGATGCCGGCGGGCACGAGGGAGACCAGGTAGAGGGAGTACCACGGCGCGAGGCCGCTGACGATCTGGAACAGTCCGAACGCCACCGCGCCGCCGACCAGCAGCCGCCTGCTGGGCCGTACCCGCCGCGCCGCCATGAGCGCGCCCGCCAGCGCGCCGACCGCGAACATGCTGGAGGCCAGCCCGAACGAGGCCGCGCCCGCCCCGAAGACCTGGCGCGCCATGAGCGCGATCGACATCGAGAACGACTGCGTGAACAGCGAGACGAAGGCGATCAGCAGTATCGGCATGAGCAGCTCGGGCCGCACCATCACGTAACGCAGGCCCTCGCGGAGCTGCCCCTTGGCCCTCGGCACCGGTTCCGGGGTGGTCAGCTCGGAGGTGCGCATGAGCATCAGGCCGCCGAGCACGCCCGCGAAGGAGAGCGCGTTGATCAGGAAGATCGGACCGGTGCCGCCGAGCGCGTAGATCAGGACACCCGCGACGGCCGGGCCGACCACACGGGCCAGGTTGAAGCTCGACGCGTTCAGCGCGATCGCGTTGGACAGGTCCTTGCGGCCGACCATCTCCACGACGAACGACTGCCGGGTCGGCACCTCGACACAGGCGATGAGGCCGAGCAGGAACGCCATCACGAACACCTGCCAGACCTGGGCCGAGCCGGTCACGACGAGCACGCCCATGGTCAGCGCCAGCAGGCCCATGAGCGACTGGGCGACGATCAGCAGTTGCCGCTTGGGATAGCGGTCGGCGAGCATGCCGCCCCAGAGGCCGAAGAGCAGCAACGGCAGGAACTGCAGCATGACGGTCACGCCCAGCGCGAAGGCGCTGCCGTTCGTCAGGTCGAGCACCAGCAGGTCCTGCGCGGTGCGCTGCATCCACGAGCCGACGTTGGAGACCACGCCTCCGGCCGCGAACAGCCGGTAGTTGTAGACGCGCAGGGACCGGAACATCCCGCCCCGCGTCTCGGGCACGGGCTGGGCCGTCCCGCTCTCCGTGGCCTGGAACTCGTTCGCGGTGGCTGTGGCTCTCGCGGCCCTCGCGGCCCGCCGCCGCCGGACCCTCGCCCTCAGCCCGGTCTTCGGGCCGGGCTCGCGGCCCGGGTTCTCCCGCGACTTCGTCCCCGGTTCTCCGCCTGGCGCAGCGGATGCCCCGGCGCCGCGCGGGGCCGCCGGGGCCTCGGGTTCCTCGGGGTCGGCTAGATCCGGCTGAGCTTCTCCAGTATCGGAGCCGCCTGCCGGAGCGTCGCCCTCTCCTCGGGTGTCAGCTCCTTCAGCCGCTGCGTCAGCCACGCCTCCTTGAGGCGACGCTCCTCCCTCAGCAGGGTTGAGCCCTGCTCGGTCACGCCCACGGTCACCTGGCGCCGATCGGTCGGGTGCGGTGTACGTGACACCAGCTCCCGCTCGGCCAGCACGGCGATCACGCGGGTCATCGAGGGCGGCTGGACCTTCTCCAGCTCGGCCAATTCGCCGGGGGTTATCCCGGAATGCCGTTCTACGGCGGCGAGCGTCGCGAGCTGGGTGGGCGTCAGCGAGTGCACCGCGGCCTGCCTGCGCAGGCGTCTGTTCAGCCGTGCCAGCGACACGCGCAGAGCCGAAGCCAGACCGGCGTCGCTGCGCAGGTTCGCGACGTGGTCCTTCCTGGGGTTGTTCATTAGCGTAGGTCATTACCTTTGCTAACTATATACGTGTGCACGTGATTCCCTCCAGCGGGTTTCCTTCTCGGCGCGGGCCGTACAGCGTGCCAGACGGATGGGGGATCGCCAACCCCGCACCGAGCGCCGGGCGCCTCCCCCGGAAACCCAGGGGTTCGCCGCGCGCGGGTGCTCGCCGGAAGCACCGGCGGGTCTGGCCGTACTCCCCCTTGCGAAAGCGGAGGTCTCTCGACGGGAAGGCCCTCAACGGGGCGCCTCGTACACCAGGATCGCCATTTTATCTCTTCGTGCTCCCGCGCTCCGGCGGGGGACCGGCCGCCCCTCGCTCCCGGTGACCGGGACGACCGGCCGGACGGGATTCCGCCCGCCGGAGCGGTCGGCCGACGCGCGCGCCCTGGATCTCATCGGATTCTCAGACAGGGATGACGGGGGTCTCATCTGGTCGCCCGACCATTGGTCCGGTAGGTGCTTCACATCGGACTAGGAGTCGTATGAACCGCACCAAGCGCATGATCATCGTCGTCGGCGCCGGAACCGCTCTGGTCGGCGGGCTGGCCGTTCCCGTGGCGGCCTGGGCGACCAGTCCCACCCCCACGCCGTCGCTCTCCTCCCCGGCGACCCCCGGTACCGGCCACGACGGCGCCGAGCACGGCCCGCGCGGTGGCCACGCCGGCCCTGGCGGCCACGACGTCCGCGGCGACCTTGGGGAGCTGGCCTCCAAGCTCGCCGAGGCCCTCGGTGTCGACGAGGCCAAGGTCACCGCGGCCCTGGAGGAGCTCCGCAAGGAAGGCGGACCGGGCCGCCCGCCCAAGGACGCCGAGCGGGCCGCCCCACCGAAGGAGGCCGGGCGGGCCGCCGTACGGGACAAGGCAGAGGCTCTGGCCGCCAAGCTCGGTCTCACGGCGGACAAGATCACCGCCGCGCTGGAGACGCTCCACCGGCAACGCGGCGCCGAGGCCGAGGCGGCCATGGCCGAGCGGCTGAAGGCGGCCGTCACCGCCGGCACGCTCACCCAGGCCGAATCCGACGCCGTCCTCAAGGCGTACCGCGCGGGATTGCTCCCCGTCGGCCCCGCGGGGTTGCTCCCCGGTGGCCCCAGAGGGCGTTAGGAGAGCACGACGGCACACGGATCCGGCCGGAGAACCTTGAGCGGGACGGCGCGTGGGCCGTGGCCTCAGAGGGCGCCGAGCACGATGGCGCGGGAAGGGGCGTCGAGCAGACGGGGCACGGGAAGGGGGCGTCGAGCGGGACGGCATCCGGGAAGGCCGCGAGATCGCCGTCCGGCCGGACCGCCTGAGAACGATCGCCGTCCATGGGATCTTCTTCTCATGAGGCGATCGCTGGTGTCGGCGTTGCTGGCGCTCTCCGTGACGGCGTGCGGCGCGTCCGGCCCGTCCGACCAGGCCGTGACATCCAGTCCGGCCGGCACGTCCGGCCCGGCCGGCGCGTCCGGACGCCCGCCCACGGCGACGGAGCCGTCCGGCGTGAGACCGTCGCCGTGGCTGCCCGGGGTGAACCATCCGACACCCGCCCCGACCATGGGCACCTGGAGGGAGACCACACTGCCCGGAGCGGGTGCCCAGATGAACGGGGTGGTCGCGCTCTCCCCCGATGACGCCTGGGCGGTGGGCAACGTCGGCGAGGGTGAGCCTGTCGCTCACCTCGTGCACTGGAACGGCCGTACCTGGCGTCCCGTCACCCCTCCCGAAGGGCTGTTCCCGGTAAGGGCGGTGTCCGCCTCGTCCGGAGACAACGTCTGGATCTTCGGCGCCGCGGGCGTGTGGCGCCGGACCGGTGGTGGGTGGTCCGACATGGGCGGGCTGCGCGGTTCCCGCCGGCACCTGCTGGAGGCGGCCGTCGTCGCCGGGCCGCGCGACGTGTGGATCGCCGGGACGACCGAGGGTGCCGGCGCCACGAACCCCGAGTCCCGGCGCCCCTTCCTCAGACGATGGTCGGGGACCGGCTGGTCGGACTTCTCCCTGCCACCCGGCGTCGGGATCCACGCGTTCGGCGCCGTGGGACCGCGCGACGTGTGGGCGCTGGGGAGAGAGCCGGACGGCGGCGGGGTCGTCATGCGCTGGGACGGCGACCGCTGGAACATCGTGCCGATGCCGCCGCCCTTGGTGGAGAGGAAGGTCGAGCTGGGGGACATCGCGGCGGTCTCCGCGGACGAGGCGTGGGCGATCGGCCGCGACAAGGCGGCGGCGGTAGTGATCCGCTGGGACGGGCGGCGGTGGAACGTGGTCGACGGTCCGGCGAGGTTCGTCCACTTCTCCGCGGTGGCCCCCGACGGGCGCGACGGAGCCTGGGTCGCCGCGGACTACTGGGACTACACGGACGATCGGATCCTGCTCCACTACGACGGCCGGAGCTGGACGTACGAAAAGACGCCCGGCACCCGGAAGGCCCCCGCCGTCTTCGACCTCGCGCTGATTCCGGGCAGCAACCAGGTGATCGGGGTCGGCGGCGAGCCCGCGGCCGACGAGAACAGCACGGCCTGGATCTGGACGAGGCACTGAGATCCACCCGCCGGCCGGAAAAGCCCCCGGCGCGGCGACCATCCGGCCGGAGGACGCGGGGGCCTGACCCGGCGAACGATGATCGATTGCACCGTCAGATCAGGTGACAGGTCGATCGCGAAGTAGATCACGAACATCTCCACGCCCGCCCACATCAGCAGGTGAACCTCACATGCCCCATCCTTAACGGCCTTGACCAGCACGAAGGAAGAGAGACGAGTATCGACCCGATGGCCGTCAAGTACTGGAAGACACTTCCAAGAAAGATCGTTTCAACGATCCACGCATGCCTGCTTCCTAAACTGTATGCTTTGAAGCCTACAGTTTAGGAGACCTTAGTGCTCAAGCCGTCCCGTCTGCTTGCCCGCGACTCCGAGTGGTCCATGCTCACCGAGTTCGTTACGCATCCCGACCCCCATCTGCGGCTGGGAGTCCTGTCAGGACGGCGACGGGTCGGCAAGAGCTACCTCCTCCGTGCGCTGGCCGACACGATGGACGGCCTCTATGTCTCCGCTGTCGCCGAGGAGGGCTTGGTGACCGCGCGGCGGCGATTCGCCGACGACCTCGCGCGGTATGCGGGAGTGAGCTCTGGCCTCTTCCGCGACGACGCCGGCTGGGAGTCTCTCCTCGACTCGGCGATCAGCCTGACCATGCGACGACGCGGCGCCTCCGGATTGCTGGTCATCGATGAGTTGCCCTACTGGATGACGCACTCTCCGGAGCTTCCCGGCCTGCTCCAACTGCTCTACGACCGTTCACAGACCGGTCACGGCCACGAGGGCGGACGAGTGATCGTCTGCGGATCGGCCATGTCCGTGATGAACGACCTCCTCTCCGGTACGAAGGCACTGCGCGGGCGGGCCGCGGTCGACCTGCGTCTCCAGCCGTTCGATCCGAGCACCACCGCCCGGCACTGGGGCGTCGACGATCCGGCGACGGCCCTGCGACTGCACGCCACGCTCGGCGGATCTCCCGGATACCGCAACCTGACCTCGTCACCTTCCCCTCAGACCCCGCAGGAGTTCGACACCTGGATCCCGGCGACGGTTCTCAATCCCGGCCAGGCGCTCTTCTCCCGCAGCGAGGCCGAGTACCTGCTGCGGGAGGACCCGCGGTTCACCGGGAGCTCACTCCATTACGCAATCATCAACGCGGTCGCCACCGGCGCCACCAGCCCAACGAAGATCGGCGGACTGGTCGAACGTGATCGCACGTCCCTGACCCGCCCGCTTGAGATGCTGACGAGTTCGGGATACCTCGACTACTCGACCGACCCGCTCTGGGAGCGCCGCCCGGTGATCACCGTCGTGGATCCCATCATCCGCTTCCACAACCTGATCACCGTTCCGAAACGAGACCTGATCGAGACGGGCGGTTCCGCCCAGGCATGGCGCGAATCCCAGCCCACCTTCATCTCTCGCATCCTGGGCCCTCATTTCGAGGAATACTCACGCGAATGGCTCCGCCGTCACACCGATCCCTCCCTCCGTGCGGGAACGAGCACGATCGCCTCGACAGTGATCAACGATCAAGGCGGCCGGGCCAAACACGAGATCGACGTCATCGCCCTGGACCGGAGGTCCGGCCGCGCCACGGTGGGACTCATCGGGGAGGCGAAGGCCACTCTTGTAAGGCGAGGCCCCGCAGACCTGGAACGGCTCGACCGGCTGAAGGAGATCCTCCGAAGCCAGGGGCATGACGTCACCTCCACCCGGCTGGCGCTCTTCTCCTTGGAGGGCTTCTACCCCGACCTCGTGACGATCGCACGCCGCCGCGGTGACGTCCTCCTCGTGGACCTGCCGTCCCTCTTCGGGAAAACGGAACCCACCGTTTTGCCGGCATGATCCGGAACCAGGAAATCACGGGCCTTGGGCCACAGACGGAATTCCTGACGCGATCGCCACTCAGCGACCACGATCCGCCCGCTGCGGTTCCGCTCTCCGGCACGGCGGACGAGAACGCGAGAAGGTCGTCATGGTCATCACTTTCCTGGACCGCCATGACGACCTTCGGGTTGCTGCGCAGCCCAGGTTGAGCAGAATCTTTGCCGGCCCCAGCGCGATGTAGACGACGAACAGCCCCGCGACCGTTCACCTCAGCGGGTGGACCTCACGGGCCTTGCCCTTGACGGCCTTGATCAGCACGAAGGTGACGAAGCCCGCGCCGATACCGGTCGCGATCGATGTGTCCGAGAGCACCTTCGGAACCATTATCGGCCTTGATCCGTCTGACACCAGGTGAAGCCTCAGCGTGGCATGAGACGGTTCATCATGGCGCTGGCACTACTTGTCGGTGCGGGAACCGCCTGCACGTCACACCAACCCCCCGAACGGCCCGAACGGCTTCCTGAGGTGCCGGCGCTCGCACCGGTCGGCGACGTGTGGCCGGGAGCGCTCCTCACCGTGCCCCACAAGCTCAAGGACGGCCGCACCGTACGGCCTGTCGCGATGTTGAGCGCCGATGAGATCTTCGTGATGGCCGGAGGACGTCGTACGGCGTTCCTGAGCCTCGACGTCCGCACGGGACGCCGGCGCGTCCTGGCCACAACACCGAAGTGGGCGTCCTGCGACGGGTGTTTCGACATCCACCTCTCGCCCACGACCATCAACGCCACGCACATAATCTTGCTGATCAATCGCTACGAGCCAAACTCGCAATACGAGAGAGAACCTCGCACGGAACTTTGGACCGTCCCCCGATCAGGCGGTCCGATGAAGATGATGGCCCGGCTGCCGACCACCGGGCAGGGCCTTGTCGACGACTTCGAAATCATCGGCGATCTCGTGTTCTGGTGGAACTCCAAGGGCATCTGGAGTGTCTCTCTCACCGGAGACGAAACCGGGCAGATCTTTCCCAATCGCGATCTCGACATCACCTCCTGGCCTTGGGCCTACGACGGGCGGCGGCAAACCGTCGTCAACCTGGTCACTCGCCAGGAGAAGAAAGCGCGGCACGGAGACGACGTCGAGTTCTTGGACTGCGGGCCCGTGTGGTGCGCGGGACAGGTCACGTCTTACCCCCATGAAGTGAGAAAGACCGTCATACAGCGGGTGGACGGCTCCGGACGTACGACCGTCCCCGGGCAGCACCTGTCCCTCGTGCCGCCGATCCGTGACAGGTTCGTCCTCCTTCGACCTCCTACTGCCCCCAGCGACGGTGTATGGGGCGGCAGTCAACTCGGTACCTCGGCCCAGTTGTACGACCGGTGCAGCCGGCGGGCCGCGCTGCTCGGGTTCCCCGACCGGGCCAAGGCTCCCGAGGACTGGAACGAGATCAGTTTGGGGGCGACGACAACGGACGGGCCGATCGTGTTCTGGAAGAGCGGAGGCGGGCGCTACACGGTCGTGGATCTCTCCCGCATCACCGACCCACCCTGCACGGACTGAGACCACCCGCAGGAATGGTCAGCGCATGACTTCATGGACCTGATGAAAGGCCGTCACGGTGATCGGTTCCACTATCACCATGACGGCCTCGGGCTCGCTGCTCAGAGGTTCAGCAGCACCTTGATCGGGCCGAGCGCGAAGTAGATCACGAACAGCCCCGCGACCGTCCACATCAGCGGATGGACCTCACGGGCCTTGCCCTTGACGGCCTTGATCAGCACGAAGGTGACGAAACCCGCACCGATACCGGTCGCGATCGAGGATGCCTACGGCACCGCGGTCCTTTGAAAGTGCCGTCCTCGACGATCATGGCTCATCGCGTGTAGACACTCAGGTCCCGCATCCGCACGGTGCCGTCACCGTCTCCCGTGACGGCGACTGGCTGGCCGTTCACCTGCCCGACCGCCACCGCAAAGACACTGTTGGTGTAGCCCATCGGGTCCCCGATGGGTCGGCGTGTGGCCAGGTCCCACACCCGCACACTGCCGTCACCGTTGTCATTACTACCGCCGGTGACGGCGACCGGACGACCGTTCACCTGCCCGACCGTCAACGCCGAGACACCGTGAGTGTGGCCGGTCGGCACTGGCTCTCCGATGAGCGTGTGCGTGGTCAGGTCCCATATCCGCATGTTCTGGTCTTCGCTGCCGGTGACGGCGACCGGACGGTCGTTCACCTCTCCAACCGCCACCCCCCAGACACGGGTTCGGCTGGTCATCGGCTCGCCGACGGGCTTGCGTGTTGTCAGGTCCCACACCCGCACGGTGCCGTCAACGCTGCCGGTGACGGCGACCGGACGACCGTTCACCTGCCCGACCGCCACCGCCAAGACGGGGCCTGTGTGCCCGGTCATCGGTTCGCCCAGGGGTTCGCGCGTGATCAGGTCCCATACGCGCACAGGACTCTTATGGGTCTCAGTGCCCCAATCTCCGCCGGTGACGGCGACCGGCCGGCCGTTCACCTCTCCAATCGCCACCGCCCCGGCACTGCCGGTGTGGCTGCGGGTCATGGGTTCGCCCATTGGTTTGCGTGTAGTCAGATCCCACACCCGCACGGTGCCGACAACGCTGCCGGTGACAGCGACCGGACGACCGTTCACCTGCCCGACCGCCACCGTCTCGACACTGTAGGGCTGACCGGCTATCGGTTCGCCGATGAGTTCGCGCGCGGTCAAATCCCAAACCCGCATGGTGTCGTCATTCATGCCGCCCCCTACGGTGACGGCAACGGGCTGACCGTTCACCTGCCCAAGCGCCACCGCCAAGACGACGTCATCGTGGCGCCCCACCAAATCCGCAGAAGGCCAAAAACCGACGACGAGCGCCACGCACGCCGTCAGCGCGGCGATCATCCACCCGAGGCGCGGGCGGGAAGGCACTGACCGCACCACCACGGCCGACGCCCCTGAGGTCCTGCGTCCGGCAGGAACCGTGTCCGTAAAGACCGGCGGCGCCAGGCCAGCAGGTGCGGGCCAGGCGGATGAGACAAGCTGGTGGGGGTCGGGGGGACCACTCGCATTCCATCCAGTCGTGTCTTGACCGGATGCTTCAGGATCACCCGCGTCCAGCCGACCCGGATCGGGCACCACCCACCACCTTTCCCGCCAGCATCACATCTCGGGGCGGCCGGACGGAGCCGTCCGGCCGCAGAGGAGGCGAGATAAGCAAGCCGCCATGTCTGCCCTTCAAATCATGACGCCTCCCGCACCATAGATCACCACAAACAGTGATCAATCCTCGTCACAGGGCCACTACATGCATTTCCCTGTGCCCAGTGACCTCAGCTCGCTGCTCAACCGAGGTTGAGCAGCGCCTTGATCGGGCCGAGCGCGAAATAGATCACGAACAGCCCCGCGACCGTCCACATCAGCGGGTGGACCTCGCGGGCCTTGCCCTTCACCAGCTTGATCAGCACGTACGTCACGAACCCACTACCTATCCCGGTAGCTATTGAGTACGTGAACGGCATCAGGACGATCGTGAGGAACGCCGGGATGGAGATCTCGTAGTCGGTGAAGTCGATCTCGCGGATGGCGGTCATCATCAGGAAGCCGACCACGACCAGCGCGGGGGCTGCGGCCTCGTAGGGGACGACGGCGACGAGCGGCGAGACGAAGATGGCCAGCAGGAACAGCACGCCGGTGACGACGCTGGCGAGGCCGGTGCGGGCGCCCTCGCCGACACCCGCCGCCGACTCGATGTAGGTCGTGTTGGAGGAGACGGAGGCCGCGCCTCCGGCCGCCGCGCCGATCGAGTCGACGAGGAGGATCTCGCGGGTCCTGGGCAGGGTGCCGTCCTCCTTGATCAGCCCGGCCTGTCCGCCGACGCCCACGATCGTGCCCATGGTGTCGAAGAAGTCGGTGATCAACAGGGTGAAGACGAGCAGCAGGGCCAGGACGACCGAGACGGAGCCGAAGGCGCCGATCGGGTCGAACTCCCTGAACAGCACCAGCGGGTTGTTGAAGCCGAAGATCTGCTCGGGCAGCCGGGGGACGACGAGCTGCCAGCCCGCGGGGTTCGGCGGCCGGCCCGGCGTCACCGCGGCTCCGACCTTGGCGACGGCCTCGACGATGATCGCGAGGACGGTGGTGGCGATGATGCCGATCAGGATGGCGCCCTTGGTCTGGCGCGCCACCAGCAGCACGATCAGCAGCAGACCGGCCACGAAGACGAAGATCGGCCAGCTGGTCAGCGAGCCCGCGATGCCGAGTTCCAGCGGCGGCCCGGCCGCCACCCGGCGGACGAAGCCGGCGTCCACGAAACCGATCAGCGCGATGAACAGGCCGATGCCGACACTGATCGCCGTCTTCAGCTGGGGTGGGATGGCGTTGAACACGGCGGTTCTGAACCCGGTCAGCACCAGGAGTGCGATGATCACGCCCTCCAGGAACACCAGGCCCATCGCCGACTCCCAGGACATCTGCGAGGCGATGCCGTAGGTGACGAAGGCGTTCAGGCCGAGACCCGCGGCCATCGCGAAGGGGACCTTGCCGATGACCCCCATCAGGATGCTGAGCAGTCCGGCCACGAGGGCGGTACCGGCCGCGACGAGCGGGATGTTGGGCGTGCTCCCGTCGCCGATGAACTGGCCCTCGGCGTCCTTGACGGTAGCGATGATCAGGGGATTGAGCACCACGATGTAGGCCATCGTGAAGAACGTGGCGAACCCGCCGCGTACCTCCCGGCCCACGGACGAGCCACGGTCAGAGATGAAGAAGAAACGGTCAATTCCACTTATTTGGGTGGTTTTAACATCTTTCACTCACGCAGAGTGACAGCGGGCCTCCCATCTCGGAAGACCCGGCTGGTGATGGTGATGCTTTCGAGATGGATTCGCGTCTTGACGTAATCCGTTTTGCGAACAGTGAGACGTCGTCGCCTAGTCTGGAGCGCGTGAACCAGCCACGACGTCCGGATCTGCAGCCGTTGAAGACCAACGACACGCTCACGATCCTCACGGGTACGGGTCTGTGGGTCATCGCCCTGGTCGTGCTCCTGGTCGCGCAGCCGGATCCCGAGTACCGCTGGTGGATCTGGACCTGCGTGTCGGGCATCTGCGGCGGCCTTTTCGGCCTCTGGTACGTACGCCGCCGCAACCGCCGCCCACCGCCCCCGCCCGAGGAGCCGATCGAGCCGACCACCGCGATCCTGTGAGTCCCGGGCGCGGCCGGGCGATCGTCTAGGTCGAGGCGGTCCAGCTGTCCAGGTCGGCCTCGGCGAGCAGCAGCGGCACCGCCGCCGGATCGCGCAGCAGCGCCGCCACCGCGAGCCGGTCACCCCACTGGCCGGACGCCCAGGCGAGCCCGCGCGCCAGTCCCTCCACGCCCGAGGCGTGCACCGTACCTTCGAAGAACCGCCAGGCCGCGGGGACGCCGTCCACCAGCAGCCTCTCGTGCTCCACGTAGGTCGCGGGCGCGGTCGGCAGCAGCGACCGTACGGCGGGCGGAACGTCGCGCGTCTCGCCCGAGGACGTCACCTCACCCGCGGCCTCCTCCCCCGCCAGCGGCAGGTCGAGCAGCTCCGACAGCGCCTCGGCCAGGTCGAACGGGGCCAGGATCAGCGGCCGGCCCGCGACGAGCGGCAGCAGGTCCGGCGCCTCGACCACGACCGGCTCACCCGCGCCTTCGACCTCGGTGCCGGTGGACAGCACCCGGCCGTCCTCCGCGTCGACGGCGACGATCGCGTCACCGAGGACGGCGCGTACGGCGCGCGGCGGCCCGACGCGGGCGGGGTCGACACCGGCGAGGGCCACCCACAGGGAGCGGAGCTGGGCGCGGTCGACCTCCACCGCGGGGTCGCCCAGCAGGTCGAGCAGCTCGTCGGGACCGCCGTGGGAGGCGAGCAGGTCGGCCAGCGTGCTCCGGACGCCGATCATCGCCAGCGCGGCCTCGTCGACGACGGCCGGGGCGTCGCCGTACAGGCCGAACAGCAGCGGGTCGCCCGCGGGGAGCCGCAGCTCCGTGGGGCGCCTGCCGGCGAGCACCGGATGCGTGGAGAGCCACCAGGCGGTGTAGGACGGCACCTCCACGACCTCCCCCGCCACCAGGATCCGCAGCGGGTGCAGCACCGAGCGGAGCGGCGGGCGCGACAGCAGGGCGAGGGCGGCGGGCCAGTCGGCGACGTACTCCAGGTCGCGTACGGCGGAGAACTCCCGGGCGACCGGCGGCACGTCCATCTCGGGCAGCAGGTCGAGGACGGTCTCCAGCCACTCGTCCTCGCGATCCAGGTCGTGGTCGCACTCGTCCGGGTCGATCATGACGTCGGAGTCGTTGACCACGGCGAAGCCGTCGAGCACCCCCGCCGCGGCGAGCACCCGGGGGCCGTACCGCTCCACCAGCTCGGGAGCGGCCGTGCCGAAGTGCGTCTCCGTGTCGAGCAGCCCGGCCAGCGACCCGTCGGCGAGGAGCAGCTCGCCCGCCGGGTACAGCTCGCCGTCGGCGCCGCGCAGCGCCAGCTCGGACAGCCAGGGGGCGTCGCCCGCGGTCAGCCCCGCGGCGTCGACCAGCGCGAGCACCGCCTGGGCCACCGGCTCGGAGTCGGGGCTGTCGAGCGACTCCGAGACGGCGGAGCGGGTCAGCGGGTCCTCCAGGACGGTGCGGGGAGTGGCCTCGCCCGCGCCGAGCCTGAGCAGCAGGGGGTGGGCCGCGTCCGGGTGCACCACGCGCAGCCCGAGCGGGGCGAGGACGGCCGGGTCCAGCGCGGAGCCGTCGGTCAGCAGCAGCGTGCCGCGCGGCCCCCTGACCAGGCGGCCGTCGGCCAGCGGCACCGGCAGCGCGCCGAGGGCCTCGGGGTCGTCGGCGGGCAGCACCTCGTACAGCGACCGCCACCAGGCCGGGTCCCTGTCCTTGACGGCGTCGCCGGAGAGCATGTCCACGATCTCGGAGAGCTGCACCCGGCTGACGCCGAGCGCGGTGATCGCCGGATGCCGGGACGGCCACCCCGCGGGCAGCAGCCCGGGGATCATGGGGGCGACCCGCTCCAGCAGCTCGGCCGGGGCCGCGACCACGGAGGCCTGCCGCCCGGAGACGATCGGTTCCTCGCCGTCGGAGAGCGGGGCCGGGGAGGCGCCACCGGCTCCGGCGGCCACTTCGGAGGGGTCGGGAAGCAGGAGCGAGGCACCGGAACCGCCCGGCCTGCCCGTCGAGGCCGGGTCGGCGGGCGGGGAGAGCGCGGGGAGCAGCGGAGCGTCGGGGAGCCTGCGCAGGATCGCCCGGCGGATGCGGGCGTCGAGCTCGCCCTTGCCCATCATGCCGGGGACGAGGTCCAGCAGCCGGGGCGTGCGGGGCAGCCCGGCGAGCAGCTCCAGATAGGTGTCGGCGGCCCGCTCGACCAGGAAGTCGGCCAGCGGACCCGGCGCGACGTGCCGCCGGTCGGTAGCCATCGGGAACGAGGCGATCAGCAGCGCGGGCAGGTCCAGCGGCTCGTCGCTCGGCGTGGGCGCGTGCACCACGGGCGGCACCAGGGCGGGCAGCGGCCGGGGCTCCCCGACCGGCGTCGCCTGGCGCGAAGCGGCCGCGGTCCCGCCCGGGGTGCCGCCCGTGGAACCGGCGGACGCGGAACCGGCGGCGGGCGCGAACCCGGCGGATCCAGACCCGGCGACGGACCCGGACTCGGCGACGGACCCGGACTCGGTGACGGAACCGGACTCGGTGACGGAACCGGCGGACCCGGGACCGGTGACGGGCACGGCCCAGCGGACCAGCCAGTGCGGCCGGGAGCGCTCCTCGGTCGGGCGGTCGGCGAACAGCTCGGCCACCTGCTCGGGGGTGAACCGGCCGGAGGCAGAGACGACCTTCCAGCCCTCGGAGGTGACGGTCCGCGTCTCGCCGTCCACGTCGACCTCGATCGACTCCAGGGCGGGCAGGCCGAGCAGCAGGGCGGGGCTGGTCTCCCTCAGCATCCCCCGTACGGCCTCCTCGGCCGCCTCGTCACGGAGCGGCAGCCGCACGAGCGTGTCGAACCCGGCGGGGATCTCGACCGGGCCCGCGGGGAAGGGCAGGCGCAGCAGCGGGACGTGCCCGCCGCGCTCGGCCAGCTCCTTGGCCAGCTCGGGCTCGGCGGCCACCAGGGCGGCGGTCTGGTCGCGGGACCAGCGGACGACCCCGGAACCGAGCGAGCCGATCACCGGCTCGTCGCAGACCGACACCACGGCCGCGAACCCGACGCCGAACCGGCCGGCCGCGTGGGTGTCGTCGCGCTTGGCGGAGACGCGCAGCGTGGACAGACCCTCGATCCCGGCCGCGTCGACCGGGGCGCCGGTGTTGGCGGCCGACAGCACGCCCTCGCGCAGCGAGAGGCGCAGCCGCCCGGGCACCCCGGCGCGGAGCGCGGCGTCGGCGGCGTTCTGGGCCAGCTCGACGATCAGCCGGTCACGGTAGCCGCCGAGCGCGAAGTCCTCCTCCGCGTTGGCGTCCTCGCGGAAACGGGCCGGCGAGGCGGTCCAGGCGGCCAGGACGGCGGAGCGCAGTCGTTCGGTGCCGAAGATGTCAGTCAAGGCGATGCTTCCAAAGGTCGATGCCCCGCACGGCCGGGCGTCCCGGCCGAAGCGGCCTGAACGGCCCAGGCGGCCGGGACGCCACGGGAGCGGCGCCCGGCCGCGACGGCCGGGTGTGCCGCCGGGACGGCGGCGGGGCGGGATGGACCCGGTGCCCCGGGTTGGGAACGGCCCTGCGGCGCCGGGTCAGGAGTGACCGAGCGGCTCGGAGGCGGTGTCGTCCACCGATCCGGCCAGATCCGGCTCCGCGCCGTTCTCCGCGGTGTCGTAGGAGAGATCGTCGAGGATCGGCGAGGTCGGCTCGACCTGGTGCGGCAGCACGGCCGCCTCGGAGTGCGCCCCGCAGCCGTGGTCGGCGGCGACCACCCGCCCGTCGTCGGGGGCGTACTCGTTCGCGCAGACCCCGAAGCCGGTGCGCAGCGCGCCCGCGAGCGGCCAGTAGAAGCCGCAGGTGGAGCACTGGGCGGGCGCGGCGTGCGCGAGCGGGGTGTGCGGCCCCGACTCGCCGGAGTGCCAGCGCCGCACGGCGCGGTCGCGGCCGATCGGGGAGAGCACCCGGGCCCGGCCGAGGCCGTACTCGAAGATCATCTGGTGGTCGGAGTCGTCGTCGGTCTCGGTGAAACCGGGCGCGAGCCTGTCGTCGTCGTCGGAGGTGGGCAGCAGATCGCCCACACCGAGGTCGCCGGGCAGGAGCCGCTCGCTCCACGGCACCCACTGCGGCGGCATCAGGGCCCCCGCGCCGGGCAGGAGCACGACCTCGCTGACCGTCACGTTGCGCGCCCGCGAGGCCCGGGCGACCGTGACGGCCCAGCGCCAACCCCGGTAGGCGCGGTCGAGACAGGCGAAGTAATGGGTGACGACACGGTCTCCCTCGCCCTCGACCCCGAGGTGGTCGCCCACCTCTCCGGGCCTGACGTTCTCCTCGACCGCGGCTCTGGCCAGGTCGACGGCCGCGACGCACGCCTGGTCAAGGACCACGGCGCGGGATCGAGTCCGGCTCACGAGTCGTCTCCCGTCAGCCTCGCAGCACGACGGCTGCTGTCCCTACTGGCTCGCTCGCTCACTGCGCTCACAGTTCATTCTCGCCCATGACCGGAGCGAACGGCACCGTGGACATCCCATCGTCCACGGAGTGACCTAGCGCACCGGACAACTCACCCGCCCTTCGGGTATGACTGGATACGTGGCAGCTGGGTGGGAACGGGCGCGGAAGACGGTGGGCGAGGCCTCTCGGCGGGTCGGTGGGGCCGCCGCGGCCGCGGGCCGGGCCGCCGTGCGCGCGGGCCGCGGCACGAGCCGGGTGACGGCGCGAGCCGGTAAGGGAGCGGGCCGGGCGACTGCGCGGGCGGGCCGGGGAGCGGTCAACGGCACCCAGCGGGCGGGCCGGGCCGCGCGGCGGCTGACCCACGCGCAGGGCGCGGGCCGTACCGGGCTGGGCCAGCTGATCGAGTTGACCGCCGCGCACAGCGCGGGCGACGCCCTGGTCACCGCCGCCCTGGCCGGCACCCTCTTCAAGCTTCCGGTGAACGAGGCACGCGGCCAGGTCGCCCTCTACCTGCTGATCACGATGATCCCGTTCGTGGTGGTCGCGCCGTTCGTCGGCCCGGTCCTCGACCGGTTCCGCTCCGGGCGGCGTTTCGTGATGGCCGGGACCCTCTTCGGCCGCGGGCTGCTCTGCTTCGCGATGGCGGCGGCGATCGTCCCCGGCGACGTGTTCACGATCTTCCCGGCGGCGCTGGCCGTGCTGGTGCTGTCGAAGGCCTACAACGTCTCCCGCGCGGCGATCATGCCGAGCGTGCTGCCCGCCGACATCGCGCTGGTCACGGCGAACGCGCGGGTCGCCCTGTTCGCGCTGGTCACCGCGGGCGTCGCGGTGCCGATCGGCGCGGGCGCCAGCGCCTGGCTGGGCGCCGAGTGGGTGCTGCGCGGGGCGACGGTGCTCTTCCTGCTCCAGGGCGTGCTGGCCGTACGGCTCCCGCGCCACATCGACTCCCCCGACCTGGAGGGGCTGGACGAGGAGGGGGAGGAGCGGCCGCCCCGCTGGCGCACGATGCTGAACGTGGGCCCGGTGGTGGCCGAGGCGATGCACGCCAACGTGGCCATTCGCCTCTACTCCGGGTTCCTGCTCTTCTATCTGCTCTTCCTCGTCCAGGACAAGAACCTGCCCGGCCTGCCACCGGTGGTCGCCATCGGCGTGCTGGCGGTGGCAGCCGGGGTCGGGGGGCTGGCGGGCACCGCCGTGGCCTCGTGGGTGCGCAACCACTCCCCGCAGGTCATCGTGCTGGGCACGCTCGCCATGACGACCGCGATCACGATACTCGCGGCCGTCGTCTTCCAGCTGTGGAGCGCGGTGGCGGTCGCGCTGGTCGCCGCGTTCGCCCAGGGACTGGGCAAGCTCGCACTGGACGCGATCGTGCAGCGGGAGATCGGCGAGGAGGTGCGCTCGTCCACGTTCGGTGTGGTGGAGGCGTTCCTGCAGATCGCCTGGGTGCTGGGCGGCCTGGTCGGGCTCTGGCTCTCGCTGTTCGCGGGCGGGTCGGCGGGACTGGCCGTGATGGCCGCGGTGCTGGCGGGCTCGCTCGGCTGGCTGCTGGTACGCCGCCGCAGGCGGGTCCGCGAGGTGGACGCCAGGGTCGAGGCCGCCAGGGACTCGCGTCCCGCCCCGTCCGGGCCGCACCCCGCGACGAACGGGGAACGGCCCTCGCGGGACGCGACGCCGGAGGAGCGGGCCAGGCCTCGGCCCGCCGGGACGACCACCGCGGTCGTGCACCACGGGGACCCCCCGACGGAGAAGCGGACCAGACCGCTCACCAACCCCCACGGCTGAGCCGCGAGGGTCTCCGGGCGTTCGGCGTTCGGCGTTCGGCGTTCGGCGTTCGGCGTTCGGCGTTCGGCGTTCGGCGTTCGGCGTTCGGCGTTCGGCGTTCGGCGTTCGGCGTTCGAGGAGAGCATGGACCCGCACGGCTGAGCCGCGGAGCGGGCGTGGGAGATCGGGCCGACCGGGGGCGGTCGGCGGGGGTCAGTCGTCCAGGTCGTCGGCGACGGCCCGGAGCACGGCGGCGATCTTCTTCGCGTGCGCGGCCTCGGGCTGCTTGCCCCTCTGGTACGACGTGGAGACCGCGTCCAGGAGCTTGATCAGGTCCTCCACGATGACGACCATCTCGTCGGGCTTCTTACGCTTGCCCTTGGGCTTGGCGGTCTTGGCGAGGGTGGGGGGCTGGTCGATCACTCGGACCGAGAGCGCCTGCTGGCCGCGGCGCCCCTCGGCCACGCCGAATTCGACCTTCTGGCCCGGCTTGAGGGAATCCACGCCGGAGGGCAGCGCGGAAGAATGCACGAAGACCTCACCGCCGTCGTCGCGGGTGAGGAAGCCGAATCCCTTGTCGGCGTCGTACCACTTGACCTTGCCACTCGGCACAGGGGTGACCTCGTTCAGACTGTCGTGAAAAGGAATGGATGTAGGTTATGCCCAGCGGGCGCTGAGAGCGACCGTGTATTGGGGCCCGAATTACACGAGAGCGGCGGGGGTTCGCCAGCCGCCGAACCATTCGACGAACTCGGTCAGATCACCCAGGATCACATCGGCCCCGTGATCACGTAGTTCTCCCGCCGGATAGACGCCCGTCGCCACCGCCACGCTGACGACTCCCCCCGCTCGTGCCGCGTCGATGTCCGCGACATGATCTCCAACATATGCGGCGGCGCCGAAAGCCGCGAGGGCCGGACCCTTGGCCGCCCCGAAAACCGACCCGGCGACCTCGTCCACTTCCAGGCCGAGGAACTCGACCGTGCTCGCCGCGTCACGGGCGTTCTTCCCCGTCACGACGGCGACCCGGCCCCCCGCCCGCCGTACGGCCTCGACGGCCTCGCGCGCGCCGGGCATGAGGGTGGTGACCGGAATCGCGATCGACGGGTACAGCTCCCGGTAGACGTCGGCGGCCGCGGGGACCTCCTCGGCGGGCATCCAGTTGGCCAGTTCCCACTCCAGCGGCGGCCCCAGCCTGGCCAAGACGGCGACGCTGTCGATGAAGACGCCGGTACGCAGCGCCACCTCGTCGTAAACGGCGGCGATGCCCGCGCGCGTGTCGGCGAGCGTCAGGTCGAGGTCGAATCCCACGGAGTTCATCAGGTCACTCACCGCTCCTTGTCGGCTTCGCGAAGAGGATTCTCCGAGAAGCCCTCAAAGAATGCCAAATCACCCTAAACATGGCTAACCCTAAGCGTTGTACATGAGACCCCCCGCCGTGGAAGCCTTCGCGAAAAGATTTCCTTATCCGGAAGGTGAGTGCGCGTCCCTCTCCTGCGCTTCTCCGGGCGGTGAGACCGGGCGGTGAGACCGGGCGGCGGGCCGTCTCGCGGGTGGACCCGCAACCGCCTCGGCCCGGGCGGGAGGCGACGCGCCGCGGTGCGGTGCGACCCGGCCCGGGCGGCACTGGATAAGGTCACGGAGGAGGTATCGGCAGAGAATGACCAGATCGACGCGCGAACGGATCATCGACGAGGCGCTGCGCCTGTTCGCCGAACGGGGTTACGCGGCGACCTCGGTGGCCGAGATCGAGGCCGCCTCCGGGCTGTCTCCCGGCGCCGGGGGCCTCTACCGGCACTTCAAGTCCAAGTACGAGGTGCTGGCCGCGGCGATGAACGAGCACGCCGCCAGGACGCGGGCACAGATCACCGAGACCCTGGCCGAGCTCAGCGTCGTCGACACCTCGACCGGCGTCGAGGAACGGCTGGCCCACCTGTGCGGTCTGGGGCTGGCCAAGGTGCGTGAGGAGAGGCAGCTGACGCGCGTCTTCTTCCGCGACCTGAGCCAGTTCCCCGAGCTGGTCGTGACCGTGCGCGAAGGTCTGCTGCAGCCCATGTTCGACGCGATCACCATGTGGTTCCGCGCCCAGCCCGAGTACGCCGGAGCCGCCGCCGACTGGCCCGCCATCGGTGCCGTGCTCGGCGGAGCAGTGATCAATTACCAGCTGTTCGAGGAGACCGTGGGCGAGCCTCCCGGCCGCGTGGAACGCGACCGCTTCGTCGCCTCCTGGGTGCGCCTCGCCCTCGGCCTGCTGCCCCGGCCGGCGGTCCAGGCCATCGGCTGACAGACCCGGCGGCCCTTCGGGGACCGGGAGGACTCCACCGGTGTCACCCGGGCCGGCGGAATCCCCTTCCCACGGGCACCGGAGGATTGAGCAGGCGGTAGGCCAGCCAGAAGACGGCCCACGCCGTGCCGAGCATGAACATGAGCCCGCTGATGGTGAAGAACTCCTCCACCACCGTGCCGAGGTCGTTCCTGGCCCTCACCAGAGCGACCAGTCCGCCGCCGAGGGAGTAACTGACGATCGGAGCGGCCAGGCCGAGCGCCTTGTCGGAGGTGTGCCAGTTCTCGCAGGCGATCACGACGAGCGCCGCGACGGCCCAGACCAGCACCGGGATCCTGAAGATCGCGATCGGGGCGAGCGGGAAGGGGATCAGCAGACCGGCCAGGGCGAGCAGGGCCAGACCGACCATCTCGCGCCGGTGGCCCAGCAGGATCGTCCGGGCGTCCTGGGTGCCGGGGACGACGTCCTCCCTCGACCGGACCGGGCGCCGCCGGCGCAGCCAGTCGGGCCGGTTTCGCGCCTGTTTCCTGGCCAGCCGCTCCTCGGCCTCCCGCATCCCCCTGGCCACGCCGGGCGGAAGCCCCGGGCGGCTCTCCGCGCCTCCCGGCTTCCCGAGCGGCGCCTTCGCCCCATCTCCCTTCGGCTCCTCCACACGCTCACCTCGCGGTTCCCGTGGTTCCTGCGGTTCCTGCGGATCCTGCGGATCCTGAGGCTGCTCCGGTGTCACCTTCCGTGCCACCGGCGGCGGGAGAGGGTCCTGTACGGACGGGATCTCCTCGGTCGGCGGGTCGCTCTCCACCGCGTCCTCCCACTCGTCCGCGGCGTCTCCACCGCTTTCCGGGCGGCTACCGAGGGGACCGCCGGGCTCGTCCTCTTCCGGCTCTTCCGGAGCGGCCGACGACGACCGTGCGCGGGCCGGGAAGATCCGCTCCACCCACCTGGACCCGCGCGAGGCCGAGGACCCGGAAGCACCCGGCTCCGGGCGCTCCGGCTCGGGACGGTCCGGGGCGCGATGGCCCTGCGCGGGTTCGCCGGCATCCGGGCGAGCGCCCGTCGAGGCGTACGGATGCCCCCGGACGGGGCGGCGGGAGGGAGGGAGACCGGGATCCCCCGGCGCGCTCCCGCGGGCGGCCGACGAGGCACGTCCGGCCGTCTCCGCCTCACCCGGCGTGGAGGAGGGCGAGGGTGGAGGCGAGGGCTTGGACGTGGGCGAGGGCTTGGGCATGGGCTTGGGCGAGGGCGCCGCTGGATCGGGGGTGGCCGGGGACGGCGGACCCTCCGGCGTGCGACCGGGGCCGCCCGGGCCGGAGACCGCCTCCTGCGGCGTGGGAGCGGGACCCTCGGGGTCGGCCCCCTTGGAGACGGGGTCGCGGTCCTCGGGGACGTGCCCTTCCCGAGGGGGGTCGCGGTCCTCGGGGACCGAACCTTCCGGGGTGGGGGCGGCGAGAGGCACGGCGGCCACCGGACCGACGGCCGAGGTGACGGTGGGATCCGCGGCGCGGACAGAGCGGCCGGAGCCACCGGCGGTCCCCACGGGGTCCTCCCGGGGCCGGGGAACCGTGCCGGAGTCCTCACGCGAGCCCCCGGAACCCCCGGAGCCCTGTGAACCACGAGAACCCTGGGAACCCCGGGAACCCCTCTCGGAAACCCGCGGCTCGGGGCGCCCCGGTGGATTCTCCGAAGCCCGGGAGGGCGCCTCCCTCCCCAGGCGGCGCAACTCGCGGTGGACCAGCGCGGCCGGGTCGCCGAACCTGGCCAGCACCCTCTCCACGGCGGCGGGGTCGTCCACACCGGCCCGCTCGGCGTCGATCCGCCTGCGCAGCACCGCGACGAAGTCGATCCGCTGCCTCGGCGGCAGCACGCCGTGGGCCGCGTCGGCCGCCTTGCTGACGTAGTCCAGGACGAGCTGGTCCGCACGCTCGATCACACTGGCCATCCTCTCTCGACATCGTCTCGCTCGTGAGCTTCTTCCCCCATTCACCGTCCATCACGTGATCGGCCGGCCCTCTTCGCGGGATCCCGGAAATCCCCCAGGCCGCGCGATGTCGGTCAAGCCTCCTACCATTGGCGGAATGAGCACGGAGTTCACCGAGTGGCTGCGCGGCCGGAGCGATGACCGGTTGCGGGCTCTCGTCTCCGCGCGACCCGAGCTCATCACCCCCGTGCCCGCCCACCTGGAAGGGCTGGCCGGGCGGGCCAGCAGCCCGTCGGCGGTGGGCAGGGCACTCGACCGGCTCGACCGGTTCACGCTCGCGGTCGTGGAGACGCTGGCCGTGCTGCCCGGCCCGGTCGCCTACAGGTCACTGCGCGCCCAGATGGCCCGCGCCCTTCCTGGAACGGCCGATCCGGAGTTCCAGAGCGCCCTCAAGGAGACGGTCGAGCGGCTGCGCACCATGGCCCTGATCTACGGGCCCGACCGCGCCCTGGCTCCGGCGCCCGGGGTGCGGGAGGTTCTCGACGCTCCCGCGGGGCTCGGCCCGCCCGCCGTGGAGGCGTTCAGGCACCACCCCGCCGAGCGGCTGGCCGAGCTGGTCCAGGACGTCACGGGCGACGGCGGCGCCACCGGCGACACCGGGAGCGCCACCAAGGAGACACTCGCCGCGCTGCTCGGCGACGGGGAAATCGTCGGACGGCTGGTCGAGGAGGTCTCACCGCAGGCGCGGTCCGCGCTGAACGAGCTGGTCTGGGGCCCGGCCAGCGGCCGGGTGCCCAACGCCCGCCGTGAGGTGCGCGCCGCCACCGCGCAGTCGCCGATCGAGCAGCTCCTCTCCCGTGCCCTGCTCGCCGCCACCGGCGAGGAGACCGTGGTGCTGCCCCGCGAGGTCGCCCTGTTCCTGCGCGGCGGCCGCGTCCACCGGGACCTGTCCCCCTTCCCGCCCGCGACCGAGGGCACCGAGCGCGACCGGAGGCTCGCCGACCGCACGGCCGCCGGGCAGGCGTTCACGTTCACCCGCGCGGTGGAGGAGCTGTGCGAGCGCTGGAGCGTCGACCCGCCCGGCGTGCTCCGCAGCGGCGGCCTGGCCGTGCGCGACCTCAAGCGGACCGCGGGCCTGCTCGACCTGCCCGAGTGGGTGACAGGGCTGATCATCGAGGTGTCGTACGCGGCGGGGCTGATCGCGTCCAGCGGCACCGTCGACGGCGACTGGATGCCCACCCCCGTCTACGACGGCTGGCGGGTGAAGGCCACGGAGGACCGCTGGGTGGTGCTGGCCACGGCCTGGCTCACCATGGACCGGGTGCCGGGGGTCATCGGCGAGCGCGACGAGCGCGACCGGCTGCTCAACGCCCTCCATCCCGACCTGCGGCGCCCAGCCGCCGCCGAGGTCCGCGCCACGACCCTGGGCGTGCTCGCCTCGACGCCGGGGGTGGCGCCGACCCTCGACGCGGTGCGCGAGCGCCTGGCCTGGGAGCAGCCCCGCCGTCGCGGAGGCCACCGCGACCAGCTGGTGGAGTTCACGCTGCGCGAGGCCGAGCAGATCGGCGTCACCGGGCTCGGGGCGCTCGCGGCCCACGGTCGCGCCCTGCTCCCCGATTCCTCCGGCGGCGCCGGCGGTTCGGCCGTCCCGACCTGTCCGGGCGGTGGCGGCCGCCCGGTGTCCGCCGCCCACCTGCTGCTCCCGCTGCTTCCCGAGCCGCTCGACCACGTGCTCCTTCAGGCCGACCTGACCGCGGTCGCCCCCGGGCCGCTCACCGGCGACCTGCGGCGATGGCTGGCGATGGCGGCGGAGGTGGAGTCGACCGGCGGCGCGACGGTCTACCGCTTCGACGAGCGGTCGATCCGGCGGGCGCTGGACGCCGGGCAGGGCGCCGACGAGCTGCTGGCCATGCTGGAGCGCCACTCGACCACACCCGTGCCGCAGCCGCTCAGCTACCTGGTCACCGACGTGGCCAGGCGGCACGGCCGGATGCGCGTCGGCACGGCGAGCGCGTACGTGCGGTGCGACGACCCCTCCCTGCTCGACGAGGTGATGGCCGACAAGCGGGCGATCCCGCTGCGGTTGCGGCGGCTCGCTCCCACGGTGATCGCCTCCAAGTCCTCCCGGCCGGCGCTGGTCGACTCGCTGCGCGCGATGGGATACGCCCCGGCGGCGGAGTCGCTCGACGGCGACGTGATCGTCACCCAGCTCGACGTCCGCCGGACCGAGGGCACCTCCGCGGGCCGTTCCCCGGTCACGTTCAGCGGCCACGAGGCCGACGTGGTGGCGGCCGCCGTGCGCGCCGTGCGCGCGGGCGACGCCGCGCACCAGGCTCGCCGCGCCCCGGTGGCCGCCCCCGGCGGCCAGGTGCCGCGCTCCCCCGCCACCGCCACGATCACCGCCCTTCGCGAGGCCATCCGGCAGGGATCGCAGGTCTGGATCGGCTACCTCGACTCCCAGGGCAACGCCACCAGCCGGATCCTCGAACCCGCCCGGATGGAGGGCGGCTATCTCACCGCCTACGACGAGACGCGGGCGGCGGTGCACCGCTTCGCCCTGCACCGCATCACCGGCATAGCCGACATCGTGTGAGACGCCCCCTGCCGGGTTCCGCCGGGGGCCGGAAAGCCCGTACGGCCACGGTGTGCCGGGCGGGAGCACGAGGTAGTCTCGGGTTCCGGAACGGGGCCGCCACGAGCTCGGCCGACGGTCCGGTGGCGGCGCACCGCCCGCCGCGTCGTCCAGCGGGACACTCGCCAAGGCGCGAGGGTCCTCCTCCGGGCTCCGGCCGCCGGGATGCGACCGAGTCCATTCGTCCTTGATACCCGGCTCACGACCCATATCGTGATAACAGTTGACGTTCTGAGCTCCATAGAAGCGAGAGATCCCCAGTGAGCAGCGGTCACTCCGAAGGCCCCAGCACCAACCCGGACGACTGGAAGAGCCCCTACGCCACGGGGCCGGGCCAGACCCCGGGCCACGACCGGCAGCCGTACGGCTACGAGCAGACCCAGCAGGGTTATCAGCCGGAGTACGTCCAGCCCGCGTACGGTCAGCCCGAATACGGCCAGCCCGAGTACGGCCGGCCCGAGTACGGTCAGGCCCCGGGCTACGGCCAGACCCCCGGCCATCCCGACCAGCCCTACGGGCAGGGCTACGGCGAGCAGCCCTACGGGCAGGGGTACGGGCAGGGCTACGGGGCGCCGCCGTCCCGCGAGGTCGAGAGCGTCAGGACGCACGCGATCGTCGCCCTGGTCATCAGCCTCGTGCTCGCGCTGAGCTGCTTCGCGAGTCCCGGCGGCCTCATCGGCACCATCCTGTCGGGCCTCGCGTTGGGCAGGGTCGACACCGACCCGCGAAGCGCGCGGAACCTGCTCAAGTGGGCCTGGATCAGCAACGGCGCCAACATCGTGCTGCTCGTCCTGGGCGTGGCCTTCTTCATCGTCGCCGGCCTCAGCGGCGCCTTCGGCCCGAGCTGACCATGCCGAGGACCGCCCGCCGGAGCCGTACCCGCGACACCGGACACGCGAGGACCGGACGTCCGGACGCACGGGCATCCGACGGGCGGGCGCACGACGCGCGGACACCCGGCGGGCGGGCGCACGACGGGCGGGTACGTGACATACGGGCAGGTGACGGACTGGCGCGGGAGATCGCGTGGGTCGGACGGGACTGCCCGGACGTTCCCGTCTGTTGCATACAGGGAGCGCGGGACGACCCTGCGGGCGTCCACGAGTGCGACCATGAGCTGATCCGCCGTAACCTGCGGTGACCAAGGGAGAAGTCTGTGACTGACGGACCATTGATCGTCCAATCGGACAAAACCCTGCTCCTTGAAGTCGATCACGAGCGGGCCGGGGAGTGCCGCAAGGCGATCGCCCCGTTCGCGGAGCTGGAGCGCGCCCCCGAGCACGTGCACACCTACCGGATCACCCCCCTGGCGCTGTGGAACGCGCGGGCCGCCGGGCACGACGCCGAGCAGGTGATCGACGCGCTGATCGCGCACAGCCGCTATCCCGTGCCGCACGCGCTGCTGGTCGACGTCGCCGAGACGATGTCGCGCTACGGCAGGCTTCGTCTGGAGAAGCACCCGGTCCACGGGCTCGCCCTGACCAGCACCGACAAGGCGGTGCTGGAGGAGGTCCTGCGAGCCAAGAAGATCCAGCCGCTGCTGGGCGAGCGCCTGGGCGACGACGGCGTGGTGGTGCACCCGAGCGAGCGCGGCAACATCAAGCAGCACCTGCTCAAGCTGGGCTGGCCCGCCGAGGACCTGGCCGGATACGTCGACGGCGAGCACCACCCGATCGCGCTCACCGAGGACGGCTGGGAGCTGCGCGCCTACCAGCGGGAGGCCGCCGAGGCGTTCTGGCACGGCGGCTCCGGCGTGGTCGTGCTCCCCTGCGGGGCGGGCAAGACGATCGTGGGCGCGGCGGCGATGGCGCAGGCCAAGGCGACCACGCTGATCCTGGTGACCAACACGGTCTCCGCGCACCAGTGGAAGCAGGAGCTGCTCAAGCGGACCTCGCTGACCGAGGACGAGATCGGCGAGTACACCGGCACGAAGAAGGAGATCCGGCCCGTCACCATCGCCACGTACCAGGTGATGACGACCCGCAGGCAGGGCGTCTACCGGCACCTGGAGCTGTTCGACGCCCGCGACTGGGGTCTGGTCGTCTACGACGAGGTGCACCTGCTGCCCGCGCCGATCTTCCGGATGACCGCCGACCTGCAGGCCAGGCGGCGGGTGGGCCTGACCGCGACGCTCGTGCGCGAGGACGGCAGGGAGGGCGACGTGTTCTCCCTGATCGGCCCCAAGCGGTACGACGCGCCGTGGAAGGAGATGGAGAACCAGGGCTGGATCGCCCCGGCCGACTGCGTCGAGGTGCGGGTGACGCTGACCGACGAGGAGCGGCTGGCCTACGCGATGGCCGAGTCCGAGGAGCGCTACCGGTTCTGCGCGACCACGCCGTCCAAGACACGGGTGACCGAGGCGCTGGTCCGCCGGCACCTGGACGAGCAGGTGCTGGTCATCGGGCAGTACATCGACCAGCTCGACGAGCTCGGCGAGCACCTGAACGCGCCGGTGATCAAGGGGGAGACGAAGGTCAAGGAACGGGAGCGGCTCTTCCAGGCGTTCCGCGACAAGGAGATCCAGGTCCTGGTCGTCTCCAAGGTCGCCAACTTCTCCATCGACCTGCCGGAGGCGGCGGTGGCCATCCAGGTGTCGGGCACCTTCGGGTCCCGGCAGGAGGAGGCGCAGCGGCTGGGCCGGGTGCTGCGGCCGAAGGCCGACGGGGGCGGGGCCCGGTTCTACTCGGTGGTCAGCCGTGACACGGTGGACCAGGACTTCGCCGCCCACCGGCAGCGGTTCCTGGCCGAGCAGGGGTACGCATACCAGATCATCGACGCGGACGACGTGCTCGCCGGAGATTGACCCCACCTGGCGAACACGCCGTCATTTTGTGTCAGGTCCACGAAATCCCGCGGGCTTTCGACAAACAAACCACCCCCTCGCTAGGCCTGGCGGCCAATGGCGACATACCCCCATGATCTGAGGGAGTCACCATGTTTGCCGCGCTTTTTCGCTATTTCAGCGGAGAATGACGGAGAGTGTCAGGGTGATTACCGAACGATCGGGGTGGCGACCCGACGATCGGGATGACGGCCGGGTGATCAAAGTGACGACCGGACGATCAGGCCGTCCGCGAGGAGAACGCCCTCCGCGACCGCCCAGGCGGCCACCGCGGCGGTCGTCAACACGGTGAGACGACTTCCGGCGCCGCGCCTCCCCGGCGCCGGCAGGGCGACCACCGTGCAACAGGCCGCGACCGCCGCCTCCCCGTCCGGCGTTAATCCTTTTGAGACGCGGGTGAGTCGCCGCTAAGCTGGTCGATTCGCTGCCCGATGACCACCACCTCCGTTTATCGAATGGGAGGCGCTTCAGCGTGCCCGCACATCAATTGGCCCCCGACATAACCGACGACCCCGCCCTGATCCTCGCCGCCGAGCGCGAGCACCTGGCCGCCTCCAGGGCGGCGCTCCGCGCGATGCGCGAGCACGCCCTCTCCCTCTCCTCCGACGCCGCCGGAGACTGGGTCTCCCAGCAGATCCTGCAGGCGCTGCTGGACCAGCGCGTCGAGGCGCTCGCCGACCACTCCGGCACGCCGCTGTTCTTCGGCCGCCTCGACCGCCAGGCGGGAGACGACCTTCCCGGCACGGTGTACGTCGGGCGCAGGCACGTCCACGACGACAGCAGCCGCCCCCTGGTCATCGACTGGCGGGCCCCGGTCTCGCGGGCCTTCTACCAGGCCAGCCCGTCCGACCCGATGCGCGTCGCGCTGCGCCGCAGGTTCGGTTACCGGGGCGGCGACCTGACCGCCTACGAGGACGAGCGCCTCGACCAGGGCGGCGCCGCCCTCGCCCAGAGCAGGATCCTCACCGAGGAGATCGAGCGCCCGCGCTCGGGGCCGATGCGCGACATCGTCGCGACGATCCAGCCCGACCAGGACGAGATCGTCCGCTCGGACCTGGGACGGACCGTGTGCGTCCAGGGCGCCCCCGGCACCGGGAAGACCGCCGTCGGCCTGCACCGGGCGGCCTACCTGCTCTTCACCCACCGCGAGCGGCTCGCCAGGTCCGGCGTGATGATCGTCGGCCCGAACCGGGCTTTCCTCTCCTACATCTCCTCCGTGCTCCCCGCCCTGGGCGAGGTCAAGGTCGACCAGACCACGGCCGCCGGGATCCTCGGCGATCACTCCGCCCCCGAGGACCCCGCCGTCAGCACGATCAAGGGGGACGCGAGGATCGTTCCCGTGCTCGGGCGCGCCCTGTGGATGCACGTCGTCAAGCCCACCGAGGGCGTGCTGTTCACCAAGGGGATCAACCGCTACCGGGTGGCCGACCACGAGGTCCGCGAGATCGTCGCCGCGCTGCGCGGCACCACCCGCTACGGCCCGGGCCGCGCCACGCTCGCCCAGCGTCTCGCCCACCTGGTGCTCGTCCGGATGGAGCAGCGCGGCGAGTCGCCCGACGACCGGGTGCAGGACGCGGTGGCCAGGTCCAAGCCGGTCAGGCAGCTCGTGGACCTGGTCTGGCCCAAGCTGACCCCGCAGCAGGTGCTCCACCGGTTGTTCAGCGACCCCGCCTTCCTCGCCGCCGCGGCCAAGGACGACCTCACGGCCGAGGAGCAGTCGCTGCTGCTGTGGGCGAAGCCCGCCAAGTCCTTCCGCTCGGCCAAGTGGTCGGCGGCCGACGGCGCGCTGATGGACGAGCTGGCCGACATGATCGAGCGGACCGTCCCGCTGGGCCACCTGGTCGTGGACGAGGCCCAGGACCTGTCGGCCATGCAGCTGCGGGCCCTGGGGCGGCGCTGCCGCACCGGCTCGGCCACCGTGCTGGGCGACCTCGCGCAGGGCACCACGCCCTGGTCCGCCCGCTCCTGGACGGAGGTCCTCACCCATCTCGGCTTCGAGGACGGCGCGGTCACCGAGCTCACCCTCGGCTTCCGGGTGCCCCGGGAGGTCCTCGACTACGCGGCCAGGCTGCTGCCCTCCGTCGCCCCCGACCTGGCCGCGCCCCGGTCGCTGCGCCCCGGCGCGGGCTCCCTGTTGGTGCGCCCGGCGCCCGACCTGGCCGCGTCGCTGGCCCGCGCCGCCGAGGAGGCGCTCGCCCGCGAGGGGTCGATCGGCGTCATCGTCCCCGACGCCTCGGTGGGCGCCGTGTCCGAGGCGCTGGCCCACCTGGAGCATCGGGTGCTGAGTCCCGACACGGTCGAGGACCACCGCCTCCTGGTCATCCCGGCCTCCCTGGCCAAGGGCCTGGAGTACGACCACGTGATCGTGGCCGAACCCGCCGACATCGTCGACGCCGAACCCCGCGGCTTGGCCCGCCTCTACGTGGTGCTGACCCGCGCGGTCACCTCCCTGACCGTCCTGCACTCCAGGCCGCTGCCCGCGCAGCTCGGCTAGCCCCGGGGCCGCGCGCGGGCCACCGCGCCGGGCGCCGGAGTACGACAACCCGGAGTACGACGACAAGGAGCGCGGAAACAAGGCTGAGCACGGAAACAAGGCTGAGCGCGGAAACAAAAAGAGGCGGCCCCGGCACTTCGGGGTCGCCTCTTTTTCGAAAGCGCGTGGACTCAGAAGTCCATGTCGCCGCCGCCGGGCATGGCGGGGGCGGCTCCGGCCTTCTCGGGCTTCTCGGCGATGACGGCCTCGGTGGTGAGGAACAGCG